>NZ_JARXHW010000023.1:0-73045 GCF_031127805.1 Thalassobacterium maritimum
TTTTGAGGCTACACCTGCCCCGTAAGCTCGGTTCTCTGAACCGGGCACTCAGACAGCTCTGGACACCGGCGCAATCACGACGCTCCCCCAAAACAAAGTTTTGAAGCGACACCTGCCCGGCTGCTAGCGCTCGTTCCAACCCTTACAGGAAAACACTTTGGGCATGCACTTCTCAATCCGTGCAGCCTTTGTCTTCGACTGCTTTGCAGATGTAAAATAGAGCAGATAACCGCGCTGCCGACCTGGCGTGAGCGCGGCAAAGGCAGCCTTAAAGTCGGCATTTTGCTCAAACGCCTCAATCAGTTCTTGCGGATACGTAGGCTGCCCAAGCTTCGGATCGCTGACCGCTTTACCAGACTTTTCGATCTCAATGGCTTGCGCGACATAGCCCAGCAAAGCCTCTTCAAGCGACGCCACAGTTTCCGTATTTTTAAACCGGATACAACGTGCAAAACGTGTATTCTCTCCAGGCAAGTCCAAGATCGCTGAAGTATCCTTCATTTCCGAACCCCGAAAAAAAAGAAAGCACCACTGACTCCTTCAGCGCCCCCAGCATCAGCACATTTTTACCTGCATAGGTATAACAAGGCGCCCCCCATTTGATCACTTCCACCAACTCAGTCTGTAAAACAATTGCGCGCAACGAGCGAAGCACCTCCGCCCAAGGATGCACTTTACAGTCCGGCGTACCTCCGAGCGCACAACGTCCACAGCCGTCCTTTAGGTATTCATCAACATTGGTGGGCTTCGGGGGCATGAGTAGATGCTAACAGCTTTGCAGTGCCCGTCGAGCCTTTGAGCGCAGTGTTTGTTTGCATTTTTACACCACCCCCAAAGGCGCGAACCGCGACAATCCTCTCAGTCTAAAAGGATGTGTCGAACCTGAGCCTTGTGCCAGACTTAGAAACTAAAACCAATTTGCGCACCGACGACGATGGCATCATCAATATCACCTGTGCCACCTGGATTCTTGATAAACTGAATGTCGGGCTGGATGTAAGCATATTCTGTGAGCTGAATGCGGTGACCAAGCTCAAAGACCATTTCGTAGTCTACGCCACTCATCAAACCAGCTTCAAGCTCGTCGGAATACTCGTCACTGAAACCGCCATAGGTCATGAAAAAGACCGTCCTGTCCTCTGGACGACTGTCTAGCAGGCCTTTATAATGTGCACCGAAAGTCGACTGAATCGGCACGATCGCAACTTCGTCCTGAGCGGTATAAGCGAAGGTCATGAACAAAGTAAGCCCTTGATCCGAATCAGCCGATTCGCGATAGACCTGATAATCGGCATGCCCGTAGAAGCGAGTAAAACTGTCAGTCGTGTCTGTGCTATTAAACTCATCCATCTCAAAAGCGAAGGTCTGATTAATACCAGCAAAGAACCGAGCGGGCTTACCATTGATCTCTGGCGTCCAGTCGTATTGCACGAAGAGCGATACGCCATCATCTGCATCGATGCTGAAATCAACTCCTTGCTTTTCACGGTCCCACATTTCTTTCGTCAGTTGGAAGACACCGACCTGTAAGCTGCTGTCTTCTGAAACCTTGGCCTTCACTCGGCCACCCCACACCGGGAAAGGATACGAGGTCATCACCCCATCAAAAAGCACGGCGCGGATCTGGCCATTGACAGCATTACTCAAAGAATAGCTGTATAAAGAGGAGCCGACAAAGTCGTCAGTAGCAGTCATACGCCCCAATTTCACTGCGATATCCCCATCTGCGAAGAGCTTTTCTAGGGTCACATTGTAGAGAAAAGTATTCTGCCCGCCCACAAGTTGCATCACGCTGTATTGGCTTCCGACATTGGGCGTGACATCACTACCATGACGATCAATCCCCGTGAGAGTGAAAGTCGTGGCATCCCAACCAAGGATTTTATCGAGATCGAACTGCACTCCAGCAAAGAGGTCGCCAGCAAAATTAGTATCGCCATCAATGCCCCCCGAAACAAGCGAGGAGGTGATTGTATTATAATACGCGAAGACTTCGATCCCCGCTTCAGCGAGGTCCGTGCGTGCACCGCCCCAGTCTCCCGTCAATCGATCGGAGTATGGCTCGGATTCAGCCCAAGCGGAGCCTGTGGCAGTGATCAGAAGGGAGAGTGTTAAGGTTTTTATTTTCATAGTATGTATTGATTTGAGGTTGGAGTATGGAAAAGAGATTAAGCGGCCACGGGCACTGCTTGCTTGAGTGGACGTTTCGCAAAGTATAGAGCCCCGACCGAAACCAGAGTGCCGATCAATATGGCAGCGACATAGCCCATGCCTTGCGTGATCGCATTAGGGATTGCCAGGACGAACACACCCCCATGTGGGACCATTAATTTGCAGCCCAAGACCATCGAGATCGCTCCCGTAACAGCGGAGCCGAGTACCGTGCAAGGGATCACGCGAAACGGATCCGCAGCGGCATAAGGAATGGCTCCTTCTGTGATAAAGGAAATGCCGAGGATGGCCGTTGCCTTAGAAGCCTGACGTTCGTCAGCGGTGAATTTATTGCGAAAGAGATTGGCGGCGAGCGCACACGCCAGCGGCGGCACCATGCCAGCGGCCATAACTGCGGCCATCGGCACATAGATCTGACTGGCAAGCAAACCCACCGAGAAAGTGTAAGCCGACTTATTAACAGGGCCCCCCATATCAAAGGCCATCATGCCGCCCAACAACAAACCAAGCACCAACGCACTGCCCTCTTGCATGTTATTTAACCAGGCGGACAAGCCATCGAGTATGAATTTAACCGGGGGGCCAATCACATAGATCATCCCAAGCCCGACAATTAACGAGCTCAACAAGGGTAGGATCAAAACGGGCTTAAGACCTTGCAAAGTGTCCGGTAGATTAATCTTCCGATTGAGCCAGCGAGTCAAGTAGCCGGCAAAGAACCCCGCAGCGAGCCCCCCAAGGAAGCCAGCACCGATTTGCGAGGCCAACATACCACCAATCAAGCCTGGCGCGAGACCAGGGCGGTCAGCGATGGAGAAAGCAATGAAGCCGGCCAGCACAGGAATAAAGAGTGCGAAGGCGGATGCACCGCCAATCTGCATCAAGGCCCAACCAAATGTCCATTCATTGTCGCCGGCGTAAATACCACCGACTGCAAATGCCAGTGCGATCATTAGTCCCCCTGCTGTAACGAGCGGAAGCATATTCGAAACGCCTGTCATCAAGTGCTTATACACCCCCGTGCGAGCGGCCTTCGGCGGTGTTTTGAGTCCACCTGTTTGAGTCGAACTAGGCTCTAGTGCGAGGGCTTCTTTGATGAGCCCAGGCGCATCATTGATTGCGGCTTTGGTGCCTGTTTCGAGCAAACGCTTGCCGGCGAAACGAGCGGTCTCGACATTGGCATCCGCAGCGACGATCACGGCGTCCGCTTTGGCAATTTCTTCTTCAGTCAGCTCATTCTTTGCGCCGACAGAACCACGGGTTTCAACTTTCATGGTATAGCCCATCGCTTTAGCTCCGCGCAATAAAGACTCCGCCGCCATAAATGTGTGAGCGATACCAGTGGGGCAAGAAGTGACGCCAACTAGAAATTTGCTGGCGGCAGCTTCGGTGCTCACAACAGGCGAAGATGCCGAAGCGGGCCGAGCAGGTGCATTGGCTGGAAAAAGTTGATCCAACACATGCCCCGTTTCGCGGCTGACACGGGCGAGATCGGTCGCGATGACTGGCACCTCGGCAGAGACGGGCTGCGCGGGTGCTTTAGTGCCCGCAAGTAAGACAGCATTGACGGATTCGCCAGAGGATTTCCATACTGCGACCGGGTCCGCGCTGGCATCGACCTTGATGATTAAACTTAAGCCGCGACGCGTAGCCTCGGCTTCGAGTGCGCCCTTGGCTAAGCGCAAGATGGGCGCCTCAGCGGGGGCTTGTAAAATAACGAGTAGAGTAGACATGGGATATTATGCTTTAGGGTTATAAGGAGCGATCGGCTGCACGGTGACGCGTGCCAATCGTTGGGTCAGGACATCGTTTGCGGGAAGCGCAGAGACGAGGGATTCGAGTCGACTCCATGCGTAAACAGTAGCCATGCGGGCGCAGTCCGGCGGCGTGTCGCCTCGGAGAATGCCTTGTAAATATCCCGCAAGTAATGAATCGCCCGCGCCCACAGTGCTAATCACTTTTACGGGAGGCGCACTCGCCATGAGTTCGGCCTCATCAGCGAGAAAGAGCGCGCCTTCATCGCCCAGCGAGACAATTAGGTTCGGGATGCGCTCGCGGCAAAGCTCGCGCGCCGCATCCAGCGTGGCTTGAAAATTGTCGAATTTAGTGTCGAGCAATTCTTCCAGCTCATGAACGTTGGGTTTAGCCAAATCCACGCCAACCTCGACTGCTGCTTTGAGCGCGGCGCCACTGGAATCGATCGCAATTTTGGCATCGGCATCTCGCAAGCGGCGAATGAGTTCGACCAAAAAAGAAGGTTCGACGCCAGCAGGCAAACTGCCAGCGATGACTACCCACGTGCCCGCTTGCACCCGCTGGAGCAGTTTGGTAATCAAGCGCTCGCATTGTGCCTCTGTCGGGGCAGGACCTGGCAAATTGAGATCCGTCGTATCATTTGCCTTTGTATCAACAATCTTGATACCAGTGCGAGTTTCCCCAGGCACTCGGATGAAGGCATCCTGCAGAGCATGCTGCTTAAAGTGTGTTTCAAAGATCGATGGATTCGCTTCGCCTAAAAAACCGGCAACTGCGACTGAAGCACCACCGAGTGAAAGCATCGTAGCCACATTCACGCCCTTGCCGCCTGCTTGACGATGGGAGCCCGTAGCGCGATGCACCGTGCCGGGAAGCAGCTGGTCGACAAAAACCGTATGGTCGATGGCTGGATTCAAAGTCACTGTGATAATTGAAGATTTTGTATTCATGGTAATAATCTTTGCTGGGGTTAAACAACAGGTGGGATCAAGCGCACGGCGACTGCGTCGTCCTGCGCCATGGCGCGTGTGGCCAGTGCCTGCAAATCTGTTAGGCTGGCTTTACGGATTTTTTCCTTCACCGCAGGAATCAATGCCGGCGGCATGCTCAACTCATCCACACCGAGCCCAGCCAAAATTTGAGCGCCGAGTGGATCGGCTGCGAGGCCACCGCAGACCCCGACCCATTTACCCTCGGCGTGCGCCGCTTTCGTGGCGGTGCTGATCAGCCGTAGCACGACGGGATGCAAGCTGTCGGCACGCTTCGCAAGCAAAGGGTGCGTGCGATCGACAGCTAAGGCATATTGCGTAAGGTCGTTTGTGCCGACAGAAAAGAAGTCGGCAACTTTAGCAATTTCTGGTGCCATCACTACCGCTGCGGGCACTTCGATCATGACCCCGAGATCAAGCTGCGGGCCATCGACCTCTTGACGCACGGATTCGGCGATTTGGCGAATCCTACGAAAGTCATTTGGCGTGGCGATCATCGGAAAAAGTAACTTGATCGGCCCAAATGCCGCTGCACGATAGACCGCTCGCAACTGAGTGCGAATGATGTCAGGTCGCGCAAGGCCGAGGCGAATACCACGTAAACCCAAAAAGGAGAGATCATGCTCACTAAGGCCGAGGTAATCGACGGGCTTATCGCCTCCGATATCAATTGTTCTCAAGACCATCGGCAAACCTTCGAGCGCTTGAACCATAGCCTTATAGCATTCAAATTGCTCCTCTTCGGAGGGAGCATGCTCGCGATCAAGAAAAAGGAATTCAGTGCGAACGAGGCCGACTCCTTCTGCTCCTGCCTTGAGGGCGGAAGTCGCCTCTTCAACCTTAGCAATATTGGCGACGACTTCAAAACGATGCCCATCCGTCGTCAGCGCGGGACTATAACGTTGCGACCAGGCTCGTTCACGCTGTGCATTCATTGACTTAAGAGCTTTACAGGCCGACTCCAAATCCTCATCCGAAGGTTGAACAAAAAGGCGCGCTCCTGAAGCATCGAGCAGAACCGTTTCGCCCTCTACCACGGGCGCAAGTGCCTCTCCCATGGCGACAACCATTGGAATACCAAGCGAACGCGCGACAATGGCAGAGTGGGCATTCGGGCTACCAGCGCGCAGGCAAATGCCGCAGACTTTATCAGAGCTTAGCTGGGCGGCTTCGGAGGGCTCAAGGTCGTGCGCCACTAAAACCACGGGGGCGGTAAATGTAGCCAAAGGGTCTTGCACCTCACCGAGCAGAATACGACTAACGCGATTGCCTGCATCCTTTAGGTCGATCGCACGTTGCGCAAGATGTTGATCCGAAAGAGCTTCAAGTCGAGCGACTTTGTCCGAGATGACCGCGTTCCATGCAGTCAATGCATCAACCCCCGCTTTGACTTGTCGCAACGCATCCTGTTTAATTTCTACATCATCAACCAAGGCCACATGAGCATTAAACAAATTGCGCTGCACTTTATTCATCCCATCGCTGTCGGCAAGTTCACGCAATGTGGACACCGCCTCCTCGATCGCGACTTCGAGGGCAGCACATTCTGAGGCCTCGTCTCCGCGCTTTCGCTCCGACGAAGCTACACGATTGTGATCCCAGCGAAATGCGGGACCAACCGCGATCCCAGGAGCGGCCATTGTTCCAGAGATCGAGTTTTCCGAGTCACCAGATGCGGGCGTCCAATCGATCCCACTATTGGAGTCCTCGGCGACTTCCTGTGGCTCATCATTGATCAATGCCATCAGAGCACTCAAGCGATGTAAATGGTCGCTCGCATAAGGTGAATCAGCACGAATCTCCACGCGACTGCCGGCGGTGATACCGAGGCTGACGATCTTCAGCGCACTGCGGGCATCGGCCTCACGGCCGTTGACAACTAAAGTAATCTTGCCGTCCATCTGCTCAGTGGCATCAGCCAATTGACTTGCTGGACGCAGATGAAATCCACGCGGATTCGTAAACTGAACAAAGACACGTTCGCCCTCGTAGCCATCATCACTGTCAACTGCGTCGACACCGTCTTCCGCTTGAAGTGCGGCGACGATTTCTGTGGGATCATCCGTGATCGCCAAACGCTTCGCCAGATCCTCGTCGGCAGTGATCGAAGTCAACCGAGCCAGCAGCCCGATATGCTCATCACTACGCGCTGCAATTCCAAAAATCAGATGAGCGCGCGCATCACCTTTCCAAGCCACCCCATCGGGGACCTGAATTAGCACCACCCGCGTTTCTCGTATCAAGTTCGCGTGTTGCGGTTGCCCATGAGGAATCGCGACACCATTGCCAAGGTAAGTATTTGCGGTGCGCTCGCGCCCCAACATACTATCAACATAGGCGGACTCAACAGCACCACTATCAGCAAGCAGTGCGGCGATCGCGCGGATGGCTTCTTCACGGTCAGCAAAGCTACCACCGAGGCGGACATCTGAGAGGGTAAGATTCAACATAAGGGGCCTTCATTTTCGGGGTTCAAACGGAGTAATGCCTCAATGTGTAATCGATTACATAAATTGGTCAAGTAATTTCTAATTGAAATCATCTAAAGACTAAGAAAAAATCACAAAACACCGACAACATAGCCACTTAAATGGTTTATAGTAAATCCAGAATCTACTGATATCGTTTACACACAAAACATTCAAAACCTCACAAATACGCCCTCAATGAGCTTACACGTCCCCCTCCAAATTACAAATTCCCGCCATGGCCAGTATTAAAGATGTCGCCCGCGAAGCCGGAGTATCCACAGCAACCGTCTCCCGCATGATGGCCAACAAGGGCTACATCAGCGAGGAAGCCCGCGCCAAAGTAGAAGCCGCAGTCAAAAAATTGGGCTACCGCCCCAACCGCGCCGCACAGCAACTGAGAAACCCTGGCTCTCACATTATAGCGCTAATTGTATCAGACATTCAAAATCCTTTTTTCGGCGAATTATGCCGCGCCGTAGAGACCTTTGCACAAAAGCGTGGATTCTGCGTCTTCGTCTGCAACACCGATGAAAACCCAGAAAAAGAGCGTCGCTACTTAGAGCTCGTAGGACAAGAACAAGTCGCGGGTGTCATAATCTCGCCCTCTAGTCAGGGGCTCGCTCCTATCCAAAAGCTACAACAACAGGGAATCCCCTCGGTAATGGTCGATCGCCAAGTCAGCTCAGGTTTCGACGCAGTATTAGGCGACAACATACGCGGCGCTCACATACTCACTCGCCGCGTTTTAAAAAGCGGCTACCGACGCATCGCAGGGATCTTCGGCAAGAACAGCTTTACCGCCGACGAACGCCTCGCAGGCTTCGAAGCCGCACTAGAAGAAAACGACCAACAAGCGCTCTCCATACAGCGCGTCCCTGCCTTTGAAGCCGAAGGTCGCAAGGCCATGGAACGCCTGCTGATCACCAACGAAAAGCCCGATGCAATTATTTGCAGCAGCGCCCTAATCGCAACGGGTGCCTATCGCGCCATCCACGCCGCCAAGCTCTCAATTCCAGAGGCTATCGGCTTCGCCTGCTTCGACGATCCAACGTGGGCGACATTTGTGAAGCCCGAACTTACAGTCATCCAGCAACCCGCGAGCATGATAGGCGAGACGGCCGCCGAACTGTTGATGAAACGAATCGCGGACAAGACACGCCCCCCAAGCCTCATACGCCTCGAAGGCAGCCTCATCGAGCGCGGGTCTTTGCGTTAGTGGATGAGTTTTTTACAGTGACTTGAATGAGTGTAAATTAGCAGTTCTACATGCGCTCCATAAAATAACATTAGAGCTATATAGCGAACAGGCCCCGCCACTATTTTTTCTTTCTAGGTAGGCCACTCTTATTATAAACAGCCTTAGATTTACGTTTTTTGTAGGGCTTACTCTTGGCGGCACCACTCTCGCCACCGCCATGTTTACCGCTCTGCAGGGTCTCGATTTGATCGCGGATCATGGCCGCTTTCTCGAATTCCAACTTACGCGCAGCCTCCAGCATTTCCTCCTCCATCTCGGCGATGACTTCCGCGACATCGCGATCGTCGGACTCCGCGAGCAGGCCGATGACATCGTCTTCACGTTCATCGTAGCGCTTGCCGGGTGCCTGCAAGCCATCATCGATCTCGCGCTTCACCCCAACCGGGATGATGCCGTGCTGCTTATTATGTGCGAGCTGCTTCTCTCGGCGGTAATCGGTGGTTTCGAGTGTGAGTTGAATCGACTTAGTAATCACATCCGCATAGAGAATAACGCGCCCCTTTTCATGGCGCGCCGCACGGCCGGCGGTTTGAATCAAGCTGGTGGCGCTACGCAAAAAGCCCTCCTTGTCGGCATCGAGAATCGCCACCAAGGCCACTTCGGGCAAATCCAGTCCCTCCCGCAGCAGATTGACCCCGACCAAGACATCAAATTCCCCCTTGCGCAGACGGCGCAGAATCTCGACGCGTTCGATGGCGTCGATGTCGGAGTGCAAGTATTCCACCTTCAGCCCTGCCTCGCGCAGGTAATCGCTCAAGTCCTCCGACATGCGCTTGGTCAAAGTCGTGGCGAGGGTGCGCTCGCCCATGTCGGCCGCCTGACGCACTTCGCCAATAAAGTCTTCCACCTGCCCCTGAATCGGGCGAATTTCCATCACCGGATCCACCAAGCCGGTCGGGCGAATCACTTGCTCGGCAATCACCTTGGATACGTCGTACTCATGCTGCGCGGGGGTCGCGGACACGTAGATGGTCTGCCCGGTAATTTGATTAAACTCCTCTTCCTTTTGCGGACGATTGTCCATGGCCGAAGGCAGACGAAAGCCAAAGTCGACTAGACGCTCTTTGCGCGCGCGGTCGCCATTATACATAGCGCGCACCTGGGGCAAGGTCACGTGGCTCTCATCGACAAAGAGCAGCGCGTCCTCGGGAAAGAAATCGATCAGGCAGAAGGGACGCTCACCGGGCTTACGACCGGAAAGGTAGCGTGAGTAATTTTCAATGCCGGTGCAAAAGCCCATCTCTTGCAGCAACTCGATATCGTATTCCGTGCGCATGCGGATGCGCTGCGCCTCGATCAACATGTTTTTTGATTCAAAATAGGCGACGCGTTCTTCCAACTCTTGGCGGATGCCCGCGATCGCGGCATCAACTTTATCCTTGGGAGTCACGTATTGAGTGGCCGGATACAGGTTAAACATTTCCAGCTGCTCGCTGGTCTCTCCAGTCACAGGATCCAGCTCGCGAATGCTCTCGATTTCGTCGCCCCAGAACTCAATACGAATGCCCGACTCCATATAGGCGGGGTAAATATCCACTACATCGCCGCGCACTCGAAAGCTGCCCCGCTTGAAATCGACATCATTGCGCTCATAGAGAATCCCGACCAGCTGCTCCAGAAAGTCGTCGCGCGAAAGCTCCAGCCCCGCACGTAGCGGCAGCATCATCGCCTTGAAGTCCTCCGGCGAACCGAGACCGTAGATGCAGGACACACTGGCGATCACAATCACGTCCTTGCGGCTGATCAGCGACGACGAGGCAGAGATGCGCAGGCGCTCGATATCGTCGTTGATCGAGGAATCCTTCTCGATGTAGGTATCCGTCTGCGGAATGTAGGCCTCCGGCTGGTAGTAGTCGTAATAGCTGACGAAATACTCGACCGCATTTTCCGGAAAGAAGGCCTTGAACTCGGAGTAGAGCTGGGCGGCCAAAGTCTTATTGTGCGAAATAATCAGTGCCGGACGCTGCAACTGCTGGATAACATTGGCCATGGAGAAGGTTTTTCCCGAGCCCGTCACCCCCAACAAGGTCTGATAACGATTGCCTGCACGGATAGACTCGACCAGTTGTCGAATCGCTTCTGGTTGATCCCCCTGCGGGGAGTAGTCGCTGCTCAGTTTAAAATCCACAGAAATACAGATTGCAGAGTTCCCAAGAGACGCAAGCGCAAGGCGGGCCTTTCGTAGTCGCAAATATGCAACCACTTGGTGACAAAAAACTCAAAAAAATGCTACAGAGACAGGCGACCTCCTCAATTACATGATTGAAAATACCTTGAAAAAGCGATTTAACTTGCGATTCACCCAAGCATAACATTAGAACTGCTTACTTAACTCGCAAAATAGATAAACCAAACTAATCGAAAGATGCCAGTAGCAACACCAAAACAATACGAAGCGATGCTCGACGCCGCCCAAAAGGGCAACTACGCCTACCCGGCCGTCAACGTGACTTCGATCACCACAATCAATGCCGCACTCAAAGCATTCTCCGATGCGAAAACTGACGGAATCATCCAGGTTTCCACAGGTGGCGGTCAATTTGCATCCGGTCTGAATGTTGGCGATG
Organism: Thalassobacterium maritimum; assembly: GCF_031127805.1. NCBI lineage: Bacteria > Pseudomonadati > Verrucomicrobiota > Opitutia > Puniceicoccales > Coraliomargaritaceae > Thalassobacterium > Thalassobacterium maritimum. The sequence continues at coordinate 11,213 of NZ_JARXHW010000023.1, forward strand.
CCGCGTTCGGTGCCATCGTATTGGCCGAAGCGACTCATATTCTTGCTGAAAAGCATGATGTGTTGGTTGCCCTGCACACCGACCACTGCCACCCAGAAAAGGTGGACGGCTTCCTGAAGCCCCTCCTCGAAGCTTCTCGCAAGCGCATTGCAGAAGGTAAGGGTCCCCTCTTCCAGTCACACATGTTTGACGGTTCTGTCGTCGACCTTAAGGAAAACCTCGAGATCTCCAAGGCACTGCTTAAGGAGTGTGCTGAGCTCGACATCATCCTTGAAGTTGAAGCTGGTTGCGTCGGCGGCGAAGAAGACGGCCACGACACCTCAGGCCTGCCCGCTGAAAAGCTCTACACCACTCCAGAAGACATGGTTGAAGTTTACGAAGCCCTCCAGCCAATCGGCCGCTTCCTCTTCGCTGCAACTTTCGGTAACGTGCACGGCGCTTACAAGCCCGGCTCCGTAAAGCTGAAGCCAACCATCCTACGTGACGGTCAAAAAGCAGTGACTGATAAGCATGGTGAGGACGCGCTCATGGACCTCGTCTTCCACGGCGGCTCTGGCTCCGAGCTTAGCGACATCCGCGAAACACTTGAGTATGGTGTGGTCAAGATGAACATCGACACCGACACACAGTACGCATTCACACGCCCAATCGTCACACACATCTGCGAAAACATCGAAGGTGTGCTCAAGATCGACGGCGAAGTTGGCAACAAGAAGGTCTACGACCCACGCGGCTACCTCAAGAAGGCAGAGAAGAACATGGCGGATCGCTTGATGCAGGCTGCCGACGACCTCTGCTCCACAGGCAAAACAATCTTCGGCACAGTCTAAAGCAGCCGACTGATTTTATTTTTTCAAAGCCGGATTCCGCTCAGCGGGTCCGGCTTTTTTGCTTCACCGATTTCACACTTGATACGCGAGTATGAAAGCAAGCAAAGCCACAGAATCACGAGAGCTGGACAAGTCGCGGATGCATGCTTTAAGTGCGCTGGGGGGCAAGTATCTACAGAACGACTTGTAATCACCTCCGCGCTCTATAATTAAAACACGTATGCAAACAAACGACTCCGGATATAATCCACTCGATGATATTGACAGAGTCCTCGTCGATGAGGACACGATTAAGAACCGATTAAAAGAATTGGGCCAAGAAATCACCGAAACGTATGCAGGACGTGATGTCGCAGTCATCGCCATAATAAATGGAGCCATTATTTTCGTTGCCGACCTGATCCGCGAGCTCAACATCCCGCTCCAACTCGACTGTGTCCGCATCTCCAGCTACAGCGACGATATGAAGCCCGTACAAACCCCAGAGGTGATCGACAAAGTCCGGCTGGATCTGAAAGACATGGATGTGCTGGTAATTGACGACATTCTTGACTCTGGCAACACACTGGCCCGCGTGACCGAAATGTTCCGAGCAATGGGCCCCGCCAGCCTAAAAACCTGCGTTTTATTAGATAAAAAGACTACGCGCACGGTCGATTTCGAGGCCGATTTTGTCGGATTCAAGATACCTGACGAATTTGTAGTCGGCTATGGCCTCGATTTTGCAGAGCGCTACCGCCAACTCCCCTGTATCGGCGTCTTGCGACCAGAACTGCAGAACCCACCCGAGTGGGGCTAAGCGATCAAGCGGGCCAGCGAGCAAGCAAGTTAGCAAGCCAACACGAAACGAAGCCCTCAGCATGGTAAACGCTATGCCACGTTTGAGCGATTATCCAAGTAAAACTAAGCATCGTTCCTACTAAACTATTGAACTAAAAGCTTTATTACTAGTCCCAAAGCAGCATAGTAATCTCCAATTTCTGTCTACCATGAAAACTGTTGCCATAATCGAAGACCAAACAGCCATCCGCGAGATGGTCAGCCAGGCTGTAATTGACCCCAGCGAATACAACGTAATCATCGAAAGTGGCGATGGGCAAATAGGTTGTGACAGTTGCCTAGAGCAGAAGCCTGAATTCGTGATACTCGATGTGATGCTGCCCAACCTAAATGGCACGGAAATACTACGCATCTTCCGGGAAAAGATACCAGAGACCCAGGTATTGATCTTTTCAGGCTATCAAAGCCCAAGCCTAGTACGTGAACTGCTACAAGCGGGCGCTCATGGATTCGTTGAAAAATCAGCGCCCCTCTCCGAACTACGCAAAGGGATCGAAATCGTCTCGAATGGCGGCAGTTACTTCGGCCCCGAAGTCGCGCTATTGTTGCGCGAGGCGATGGCAGACCCTCGGTCAAGCGACTCTGGCATAAACATTTTGACCAAGCGCGAACGTGAGATCTTACAACTCATCGCTGAAAGTCACAGCACTCGCGACATTGCCGCCAAATTAAGCATTAGCGTGAAAACTGCGGAAAACCACCGCACCAATCTGATGCGCAAGCTCGACCTACACGACGTCGCCAGCCTCACTCGCTACGCGATTAACAACGGCCTCATCTCGATCGGCAACTAAGGTCGACTCCGGCCCAAAATCAGCCACAGACTCCGGCCCAAAATCAGCCACAGACTCCGGCCAGACGATCGGCCAAAAGATCTAGCAACAAAGGATGCTCTGCCAGCAGCGGAGTGGTCCGAATGAGCTCAAAGGCCCCGGCCTCCTGCAGGCCTGCACAGATTTCAGCCACATCGCCTCCCTCGCCTGCGTGGCGTCCAGGCAGCAAGAAAAACATGGCAAGGATCAGTGGTCCGCCCGCGAAAGACTCCAACTGACCGAGTTTTTCTAGTAAGGGTTCGTTAAAAGCATAGGCCTCGCCCTCGCGTCGCTCCATCGAGCAAGGCTGTACCGCTCCGTCAGGCAAGTCCAACAACTGACTGAGCTGGCGCGCCACCGCGTTTCGCACACGGTTGACCTCAAGAATCGGCGAACCATGATCCACTAGCGCAACTTTGGCCTGTTGCCAATTGGGAAGCGCTCGCAACTGATCCGCCAAAATCTGTGCTAAGCGCAAATCGGGCGAATCCATATTCGCCCCTGCCAGCACAGGCGCGATCCGAACAGAAAGCTCCGGACAGTCCAATTGCAACTCCGCCACGACTCGGGGCAAATAGTCCAATATCGCCAAACTCGGCCCGAGGAAGAGCGGCAGGCACACAAAGTTTCGCTGCCCCTGTGCAATGTGCTCTCGCAAGCGCCGCTTTACGATCGTCGCCGGTTGCCCGCCCAACAATTCCGCGGGCACTTTGTGCGCATGCAAGAGACTCACCGCCTCAATCGACAGCTGCAAGCGCGCGGAAAGTGCATCCGCTAGGCCTCGCAAAGCGAGCGTCGCCTGCGGACGAAGAGAGCCATTATCAACTAAAAATACAATGGGGGCGGTCATAAAATGGAAAAGTAAACGATAATTTCTCCAGACTTTTAGGAAAATGTTTGCGAGTTACAAATCATACCACCACATTCTGAAAACATGAATAAGATCGGCCGCACATTTCTTACTCTGCTATTAGCAGTTTGCCTCCTCCCCGCCTGCACACGCAAGCAAGCACCTTCACAATATGGCAACGAAATGGGAAGCGGCAAGAGCAGTCAAGGCAGCAGCTTAAGCGACACAGGCGACTTTGGCGGGAACTACGTCCCAGAAGGCTCTTTCGACATGAGCCTCGACGGCAGCATTGATGGAGATGGCAACGGAGAACTGACACAGCGCGGTTCGCAGGGCATCGAAAATGGCATGTATGAAGGCTTCACTATGGTCGAAGGCGTATTGCCCTCGATTTACTTTGATTTCGACTCCTCTTCGGTGGCCGCTTCGGAACGCTCAAAACTACAACAAGCCGCAGACTACTTAGAGCAAAATTCTGGTTATCACATTTTAGTCGAAGGTCACTGCGACTGGTATGGCACCAGCGAGTATAACTTGGCGCTCGGCGATCGCCGCGCCAATAGCATCAGCGACTACCTCGGCACACTAGGCATCACTCCCCTCCGTGTCGAAAAGCTTTCCAAGGGCAGCCTCGAAGCCACCAGCGGGTTGTCCAAATCACAGTCTTCGCAAGATCGTCGCGCAGACCTGATCCTACTCAAGAAATAGTCTCCGCAAAGGGGCGAACGACGCCTCTTTACCTGTAGCAAGTAGCCAGCTTGCCAGCAGATTCACTTTAGAGCGAGTGCGCCTCCAAAAGCCAATAGCCCCATGGGCTTAAGGTGATATTCTCACGGGCAGACAGATGATGAGACTGGTCCGTCAAGACATCACGATAGCGGCCAGCCAGCGCGGGATCATCGATTGTAACACGGGCAGATTCGGGCGAGAGATTCAGAATCGCGATAATTTTGTCTCCATTTTTCTGCCGGTAAAAGGCCCAAACTTGCGCATCCACTCCTGTCTGAAAATTCACGAATGCTCCGCCATGCGCGCCATTCCACAAAGCTTGATTGCGTTTCTTCCACTGGAATAGGCGCGTCAACAATGCACGTTGCGAATGTGGGCGCCACTCAATGAGGTCCTTGTCAAAGAAGCGCAACATTTTGTCCAAGCCCGCTTCCTCTCCATTATAAATCATTGGCATGCCAGGCGCCGCAAAGGTGTAAGCCCGCAAAACAGCAGCGGCTGGTCCATAGTCTTCCTGCACGGTGGAGTGCCAACTGTTTTCGTCATGATTACTGAGGAAGCGCATGCGAATCGCCTGCCTTGGATATTTCTCGTCCTGCTCATAGCTTTCGTAATCAGCCAAATCTTTGGCATCAATTTCCCCCGCCTTGAGCTTGCGCATCTCCCCCATCTGGTGCCAGGCGTAGCTCATTTCAAACGCTTGCTGGTGAAATTCCGGCAACTGCCCTTCCGCCAACATAAAGACGGGAGCCACCTGATTCAACGCCTGACGCGCTTGATTCCAGAACGCAGTCGGCACCTCCTCGGCCACATCGCAGCGGTAGCCGTCGACCCCATATTCACGCACCCAATATTCCATCGCATCGATCATGGCGAGCCGCAGACCATCGTTCGCATAGTTTAAGGCGATCACGTCGGTCCAATCCTCGACAGGGGGAATAAAGTCCCCGGCTTCGTTGGTCTCATAAAATTCTGGATTAGTGAGCGTCCATGGATGGTCCCATGCAGTATGATTCGCGACCCAGTCTATGATCACGTACATGCCCAGCTCATGCGCGCGATCCACCAGCGCCTTGAAATCCGCCCCACTGCCGAACTCAGGGTTGACCGACTTATAATCGCGGACCGAGTAGTAACTACCCAAGCTGCCCTTACGATTTGCCTCACCGATCTCGTGAATCGGCATAATCCAGATCAAGTCGATCCCCATCGCCTTGATTTGCGGCAAATAAGCAGTCACTTGCTCGAAGCGCCCCTGTGGCGAGAACTGGCGCACGTTCACTTCATAAATACCCACATTCTTAGACCAATCCGGATACATTCCAAAGGGAGCCTGCGTCGCTGGGCACACCAGTGTGCCCAGCAAACTAAAAGCGAAAATGGTAGCGAATAGGAATCGGGAAAGTCGTTGCAGCATATGATTAAACATGCGGCTATACATGCGACACACAATTACAGGCCCAGTTTGACGGTTGACTTCCACGACAATGAAGCCCTTAGGCCATTCGCTGCTGGATTGAAATTCTTTCAATGTTCATTAACATAGCGCTTAACTTCGCTTTACAGAGCTGCAAGCATCTGCACTCTCTCTGCATCACCAAAACTGAAAATGGCCACTGCAACACTCAATTACGAACCCATGGTCTTCAATCCCAAGCTCGGGAATGAAGCGCCTCTCACTGCGATCCAAGAAGAGATCCTTGCACTCAAAAAAGAGCGTAACGCCCTAATTCTGGCGCATAATTATCAGATCGACGCGATTCAGCGCGTGGCTGATTACGTGGGCGACTCCCTAGGGCTGGCTTACAAAGCCGAAGAGGCCGACACTGACTGCATCGTGTTCTGTGGTGTGCACTTCATGGCGGAGACGGCTAAGATCGTCAACCCGAACAAGCCTGTGCTGCTGCCTGAGATGGACGCTGGCTGCTCCCTATCCGACTCCTGCCCAGCCGAAAAACTAGCTGCCTATAAGGAGGCAAATCCCAATGTCTACGTCGTCGCCTACATTAATTGCTCGGCCGGCGTCAAAGCCCTCTCCGATGTGATCTGCACCAGTGGCAATGCTATGAAGATCGTCGAAAAGGTCCCCGCGGACCGCGACATTCTGTTCGTGCCGGACCAAAACCTGGGGCAATGGGTCAGCAAGCAGACCGGCCGCGAAATGCAGCTGTGGCCAGGCTCCTGCTATGCGCACGTGCTATTCACACAGCAGGCGATCGAACGCCTGAAGTTAAAATTCCCCGACGCATTGGTGGTCGCACACCCGGAATGTGTTGAAACTGTGCGCGACAATGCGGACGAGGTTTGCAGTACCGAAAAGATGATCGGCTTCTGCCGCGATTGCGATGCGGAGCAAATCATCGTCGTTACTGAAACTGGCATGATCCACCGCTTGCAGCGTGAGATCCCGGAAAAAACTTTCATCGCGGGCCCGACCGACACCTGCGCTTGCAACGACTGCCGCTTTATGAAGATGAACACCATCGAAAAGCTGCGTGATTGCCTGCGCGATATGTCACCACAAATCGAGATGCCCGAAGACATTCGCTTGAAAGCCTACGCACCGATCAAGCGCATGCTTGAATGGAGCAAGTGAAGCGTATCGAACGTTCCAAAAAGGACGTTCAATTGTGAATAACACTCAACATTCCATTTCAGAGCTTCAACGCTCGAAATTCGCTCGCGCGACCTACCGCAACGACCTGTTGCGCGCCCCTTGCTTGGGCATACTCGAAGCGGGCTGGCAGACCTTTGCGCTCGTAATTGCCATTCGCTACTTTGACGCGAGCGAAACGCACAAGTCGTTCATCGCCGGCGCGGGGCCGATCGGATTCCTACTCACCCCACTGACCTTATATCTGGCAGCCAGCCTACGCGCCACACCCGCACAGGCTTGCGCAGTGGTCTTTGGCGCGGCTGCCGTACTCCTGACTGGGGCCAGCCTGGCGCAGTCGCTCTTCTTCTTCACAGTCTTTGTCGTCACGAGTCAGGTGGCCGCGGTGCAACAGGGCCCCCTGATGCTACAGGTCTACACGGAAAACTACAGCCGCTCCGAGCGCGGACGTCGCATGACCTGGCCCTTTATTTTAACAGCATTTTGCTCCATCGGATTTGCATTTTGCGGGGGCCGCCTACTGGACCAAAAGATCGAGGCCTACCATTGGATTTTTGTGGGCATGTTACTCGCTGCAGCGATCTGCGCGCTGGTAGGCCTTCGCATCCCAAGCAGTCCACTCTCACGCGACAACATCGGCAACCCATGGCAAAGCTTTAGCCTCATTTGGAAGGATCGCTTCTTCGGCTACATCCTCGGCACTTGGATGCTACTGGGCTTAGGGAACTTGCTCACATTACCGGTGCGGATCGATTACCTCGCCAATCCCAACTACGGCGTCAACGCTAGCAACACCACCATTGCGCTATTGATGCTCGTGGTGCCTGCGGTGGTGCGTATCTTAAGCACCAAGATGTGGGGACATCTCTTCGATCGCATGCACTTTGTGACGACACGAAACCTACTGAATCTATCATTCTTGCTCAGTATCGTGCTCTTCTTTTTCACCACCAACCTTTACGTGCTCACACTGGCGATGGCCTTCCAAGGGCTCTCACTCGGCGGCGGCAAAATTTTCTGGAGCCTATGGGTCACTAAGATCGCGCCCGAATCGAAGGCCTCCTCCTATATGAGCATCCACATGGCACTCACCGGGCTGCGCGGGACCCTCGCTCCTTTCCTCGGCTACTATATCCTCAGTCGCTCCACGCCTGCCAGCGTAGCCACCATTGGCATGACGCTCATTATTATAGCCTGCGTACTCTTCGAGTTCGTGCGCGGGCATAAGCGCCTGCGGGAATAAAATGCCCCCCAAGGCAATCCCCAAAAGCCACAGCCACTGCCCGCTCCTTAGAGCTCGCTTCAAAAACCTAGTCAAGATGACTTGCAGTGTGCCTGCACTTTGACATTCATGGCAGAAATGACAGACAAAACCCTTACCGTTTCCATTGGCACCGACCACGCGGGCTTCCCGCTCAAAGCGCCCATCGTCGCATTTTTAAAAGCACGCGGCTACGAAGTTATCGACTGCGGCTGCGACTCCGACACTTCTTGCGACTATCCCGACTTCATCCGTCCCGCGGCAGAGGCCGTGGCCTCTGGCAAGGCCGACTGCGGCATCGTGCTCGGAGGCTCTGGTAATGGTGAGGCAATCGTCGCCAATAAAGTCAAGGGCGTGCGTTGCGGACTCTGCTGGGACGAATGGTCGGCTCAAATGACCAAAGAGCACAACAACGCCAACTGCATCGCTATCGGGGCGCGCCCCGTGCCCGAGGAACTAGCACTTAAGATAGTCGGCATCTGGCTAGACGCCACATTCGAAGGCGGACGCCACGAGCGTCGTGTCGCCAAGATTGAAGGATAGCCTGCGCTCGACTATGTTTTTCCATTCGCAGCTTGAAAGAACGACTAGCTGTGCTCTCTCTATTTAATCACAACTGCATCAAACTATAGCGGTCTTCACCAGTGAAGCCCCCTACGAAATAATATTTACCATGGCCGACAAGAAATCCAAAGACAAAGAAGAAAAATCAATCAAGATCCAGGAAAGCTTCCTCAAAGAGCGCAAGGTCTTCCTCTGGGGCGAAGTCTCCGACAAGTCCGCACGTGATGTGACCGAGAAGCTGCTCTATCTTGAGATGGAAGCGCCGGGTGAAGAGATCACTTTTTACATCAACACACCCGGTGGCTCAATCACCGCTGGCATGGCGGTTTACGACACCATGAAGTTGATCAGTTCTCCGATCAAAGTGGTCGTCACAGGCATGGCCGCCAGCATGGGCTCGATCCTGCTGTGTGGTGCCGACAAGGGCAACCGCTACCTGTATCCGCACTCACGCGTGCTCATTCACCAACCTCTCATTTCAGGCCAAATGGTCGCCGTGGCGGTGGACATCCACATTCAAGCTCAAGAAATGGAGCGCTTGCGCGATGAGTTGAACGCTATCCTTGCAGAGTCTTCCGGACAAGCGCTGGAGAAGATTGAAAAGGACACCGACCGCGACTTTTACATGACTGCCGACGAAGCCATTGCATACGGCCTCGCTGACAAGATTGTTGATAAAATCTAAAGGCCTTGATCGAGGAAGAGAAACGCACAAAGGCCTGGATCGGGGATGCCGTCTTGGCCCTCTTTGCGCGCGAGTGGATACTGAAGCAAAGCGACATTTCAGTGAAGCAACGCGCAGAGGTCTTTATTCAAATGACTTCCAACCAATTTCTCTCCTCGCTCGGTGAGCCCACCGCGATGGAGGCCGAGATCGGAGTCGTCTACGAAGATCAGGGCCTGCAAGCTGCCTTCGAGTTCATCGAAGGCAAGTTCTTGCCCCTCTTCATCAAGCGACGCACTAAAAGTAAGCAGCCCGGCAGCTATCGCACCAGAAAATAGGTCCAAACGCGCGAATAAGGCGTAAAAACTGCTGCTAGAGAGGCAAGAAGCGATCTCAATACTTGCTCCCGAAGGAACAGGCAGCCATATTGGCGGTCTTTTCTTAATTCCGGACGACCACGCGCCGGCAATTTTGATTTTCTAAGACATGCTCTACGACCGTCCGTATATGAGACAGTCTCCTTCGGAGACTGCTCCCCCCAAGACTTCGATGACGACCACGCTGATCGTCATCACAGTGGCCGTGTTCGTATTACAACAAGTGCTGAACGTCTTCTTTCCCAGCGCATTTGGGCGTGAGAATACTTTCATGGGCGACTGGCTGAGTCTGAGCGGCCAAAACTTCCAGCAGCTCAAAGTGTGGACCCTGCTGACCTATGGTTTCATGCATAGCACGGCTGGCTTCTTCCATATTTTTGGTAACATGCTGGGGCTCTTTTTCATTGGACGCATCGTCGAACCAATTCTGGGTAGGGAGCGCTTCCTCGGCCTATACCTAGCCGGCACCTTACTAGGTGGCAGTGTGTATCTACTGCTGCATTTTAACGAGTATGGTGCCGTGGTGGGCGCATCCGCATCCGTCATGGCGATTTTGACGCTCTTCTGCCTACTCTACCCCGAGCGCCCGATCACACTACTGATTTTCTTCATCATTCCCGTCACCGTAAAGCCAAAGTGGGTATTCTGGGGCAGTCTAGCCATCTCGCTCGGCGGCATCTTATTTTACGAACTCCCCGGTCACTCACACGTGGCACACTCGGCCCACCTAGGCGGCATGCTGGCCGGCATTCTCTACTTCCGCTACGTGCACAACCAGAGCCACAGCTTCTTTGGTTCCAATAGCATAAATGCCCGCACCACTGTGGAACAGCCGGCCTGGTTCAAGCGTCGCAAAAAGACCGAGGCCCACATCAGCTACAAGGTCAACCGCAGCAACCGCGACGAACTACAAAAAGAAGTGGACCGCATTCTCGATAAAATCAACGCCTCCGGCTTTGGCTCCCTTACAGACGGTGAAAAACAGACCCTCGACCGTGCCAAAGATCTCTTAAGCCGCTAAGCCCAGCGCATGTCAGACGATACTACCCAATCACGTATGAATAAACGAATTCTTCGAATCGCACTCGTCGCCGGCGCGGCGCTCGCAGTCGTACTCTCGACCAATGCCAAGCTCGACCCGAGCCAAGAAATGGCCTCCCAGACACGCTGGGTCGTCAACACCATTAACGCCCGCCACTATTTGCGCGGAACAATGGAGCAGCTCAATGGCGCGGAAATGGTCGAAGCCTACATCGAATCTTTCGATTATGGACGCATGTATTTTCTTCGCTCTGAAGTGGATGAATTTATCTTTCGCTTCGGCGACGCGATGGAGGCATCCCTCAAAAAAGGCAACCTCTACTCCGCCTTCGAAATCTACGAGAGCTTCAAACAAAAAGCGGAACAACGCACCGAATGGGCCTTCGAACGCCTGCAAAAAGATTTTGATTTCACTGTCGACGAAAGCTTCACCCCCGATCGTCGCGAAGCAGAATGGCCCGCCTCCTCCGAAGAAGCAGAAGCCCTCTGGCTGCGCCGCTTGAAGTACGAATTACTCAATGAAATGCTCTCCCTCGCGTCCGAAGACAAAGAGGACGATAACGGCAGCTCGTTAACACCGCAAAATCCCGACATTGCCGCTCCAGACGAAGAGGAAGAAGAGTTCGACCCGACCAAACTACGACGCTTACTGGAAGATCCCGACTTCTACGCCGAAACACTCGACGCAGCTCGCGAGAAAATCCACCGCCGCTACGAGCGCAACCTCAGCCACACCGTGGCCCGTGAAGCCGCAGAAGTGCAGGAATCCTTCATCAATGCGATGACGCAGCTCTTCGATCCACACTCCACATTCCTGTCCTCCGATACGCTTGAGAGCTTCAACTCTGCCGTGCAAAACTCCTTCGTAGGCATCGGCGCACTGCTCGAAGACGACGACGGCATTTGCACCATTAAAGAAATCCTTCCTGGCGGTCCCGCCGAGCGCTCGCGCCTACTCAACCCCGAAGACCAGATTTTGGGGGTCGCCCAAGGCGACGATGAGTTTGAAGATGTCGTCGACATGCAATTGCGCTATATCGTGCGCAAGATCAAAGGCGAAAAAGGCACCACCGTGCGCCTACTCATCCACCCCGGTGACGCCTCCGACCCGTCCGTGCGTAAGATCGTTCCGATCGTCCGTGGAGAGGTCAAACTGACCGCCAACCTGGCCACTGCCAAACTAATCAGCGTGCCAGTCGACGAATCACAAACGATCGCCGTCGGTGTCATCGAGCTGCCCTCCTTTTATGGTAACATAGGCGCTGGAGGCACACTCACCACCACCACGGACGACGTCTCCGAATTGATTAACAAACTACGCGATGCAGGCGCCGAAGGCATTATCCTCGACCTGCGCATGAATGGAGGCGGCCTACTCAGCGAAGCGGTACGCTTGACTGGACTCTTCATCCCCGTCGGCCCCGTGGTGCAAGTGCGTGACAGCAACGGCCGCACAGATGTACTCTCCGACCGCGACCCCGAGATGCTCTGGGACGGCCCACTCATCGTGCTCACCTCCCGCTTCAGTGCATCCGCGTCCGAGATCGTAGCAGGCGCACTGCAAGACAATGACCGCGCGCTGATCGTAGGCAACAGCTCCACCCATGGCAAAGGCACCGTACAAGAGGTGTACCACATGAACACCCGCATGCCTTTCTCCTTCCTAAAGAGCAGCCAACCGCAAGCACGCCCCGTAGCGACTAAAATTACCATTAAGCAGTTCTTCCTGCCCGACGGCAGCTCCACCCAAGTCAAAGGTGTGCCTTCCGACATCGTATTGCCCTCCGTCAACGAGTTCCTCCCCATCGGTGAGGATGACCTGCCCCACGCACTACCATGGGACGAAGTCGCCGCAGTTGACTGGGTTAACAACTGGGCAAAACTCAATGTCGACAGCCCCGAAGACCCCTCACTGGTGCAAGAACTCGCCGCTGCTAGCCAAGCACGTCAAGAATCGCTCGAAGAGTTCCAATTCTTAAAAAAGCAAATCGAGTGGCGCCGCCAGCGCTACGACGAAAAGGCGATCTCAGTCAATATGAAGCAGCGCATCGAGCGCAAGATTCGCGAAAAAGACTATATCGATGAGCTAGACGACACCTACGACGCCCTCAGCGAGCAAGACTACCCCATGCAGGAGTTCCTACTCAAAGTCACTGAAGAGCAAGAAGCGCTCTCAAAGAAGACCCTCGCCGAACCCATAAAAGCCATCGCAGAGAACCTCAGCGAAGCCGTCATCGGCGAAGACAACAGCGGCACTGTCGCCGAAGCCGTAGACGATGCCATCGCTTCCGAGGAAGCGCAAACCGAGGAGGAAGAAGAAGAGCCCAGCTACGACATCTACCTGCGAGAAAGCGCCCGCATCATGGCCGACTGGATCGAAAGCCTCCAGCAACCGGCCCAGACCGCAAGCAAGAGCTCCATGTAGCCTGAGGCCGTTCGCCAAGCACACGCAGCCGACGGCTCTCGCCGTCGTGCTACATTGCTTTCAGCTGCGTCCTACGCGTGGTGCTTCGCGACCATGTTGTAGAAATCTACAAAGAGTGCATCGGCGTCGTTGGGACCAGGAGCGGCTTCGGGGTGGTATTGCACCGAAAAGACGGGCTTGTCCTTGAGACGTAGACCTTCGACTGTTTCGTCGTTGAGGTTGATCTCGGTGACCACGGCACCTGCCTTTTCCAACTCTTCGCGGGTGGATGCGAAACCGTGGTTTTGCGCAGTGATCGAAACCTTGCCAGTTTCTAAGTTCTTGACGGGCTGGTTGCCGCCACGGTGACCAAACTTAAGCTTAAAGGTCTTCGCCCCCAAGGCGTGTGTAATAATCTGATGCCCCAAGCAAATACCAAAGGTGGGATACTCCTCGATCAATTCTTTGACGGTGGCGTGTGCATACTCCACTGCACCGGGATCACCAGGGCCGTTGGAAAGAAAGACACAGTCGGGCTCGATCGCTTGAATCTCCGCAACCGAAGCGGTCGCAGGAAAGACATGCACATCGAAACCATGATGCTGCAATTTGCGGTAAATCGAGAATTTTCCGCCGAAATCCATTGCCGCGACCTTGAAACGAGGCTTCTCAGTTTTGTCCGCGTTTAAATTCAAATCGGTGCCGACCACGGTGAATGGGGTCGATTGCTTCATCTCGGGGTCCCATTGGTAGGCTTCTTTCGCTGTGACCTCTTTAACAAAGTCCACTCCGATCAGGCCGCCAAAGTCCTTTGCACGCTGAATGGCATCTTCCTCGGAAATATCCTCGGTAGTGATGCAAGCCTTGAGCGCACCAGAGACGCGCAGCTTTTTGGTGATGGCGCGTGTATCCACCCCCTCGATGCCTGGAATGCCCGCTTCGGCCAAATAATCTTGGATCGAAATATTACTGCGCCAGTTACTGGCGACGGGGCTGATCTCACGTACAATGAAGCCCTTGACCTTGGGACCGTCGGACTCGACGTCATCCGGGCAAATGCCGTAATTGCCGATTTGCACCGCCGTCATAGTGACGATCTGCGAAAAATAAGACGGATCGGTCAATATCTCTTGATAGCCCGTCATGCTGGTATTGAAGCAGGCTTCGCCTACGTTGGTAGCTACAGCGCCAAAAGCGCGGCCACGGAATACGGTTCCGTCTTCAAATGCAATGAGTCCTGTGCGAGTCGTTTTAGCCATGTTAGCGCAGGAGCCAAACGAGAATCCCGCGCCATGCAATTCAAAAGCTTCAAGTAAAATACAGCAAGCTAACTCAAGACCTCTTTTAATTGCAGGCTCACCTGCTCTGCGGCCTCTAAATCGATCCAATAAATCATGTCCCGACATTTTTTCTCATTGGTAATGATTCCAGCCTGCCGCAAGATGCGTAAATGGTGCGAGGTCGCAGGCTGTGAGAGCCCGATGCGCTCTGCAATGGTGGAAACGTTGCATGCGTTATGGCAGGTAGGCTCTGTGGGCAAAATACGCAAAATCTGTAGGCGCAGCGGGTCGCCCAGCGCCCATAGCTGCTTCGCTAGCGCATCGATCTCTATATTTGTTTTCACTGCTGCCATTGACATATTTAAGTATATAGATACATCAACTCGTCAACTACCGAAGATTTTCTTTCGACTACTTTAGCTCCGACCACTACTGACAATGTATCCAAACGACTCACTCGACAACTGGCAACAAGGCCAAGGCCTCTGGGCCGACGTGCCCGCCGAAGACTGGAATAGCTGGAAATGGCAGCTCAAGAACCGTCTCACCAAGTTGGAGCACTTGGAGCAGCATATGACGCTCACAGCCGACGAGCGTGCGGGCTGCCTGTTCGCGAAGGACAAGCTCGCACTGGCAATCACCCCGTATTTTTTCAACCTAATTGATCGCGAAGACCCGAACTGCCCCATTCGCCGCCAGATCATTCCACGCGCGGGCGAAATGCGCACCGCTCCCGAAGAGATGCTGGACCCGGTGGGCGAGGAAAACACGAAACCAGTTGACGGCATCGTGCACCGCTACCCCGACCGCGTGCTGTTCTTGGTGACAGATCGCTGCGCCTCCTATTGCCGCTACTGCACACGCAGCCGACTGGTTTCCAACGCGCAGGACTACAACTTCCACCCGGAATTTGAGAGCGGACTAGAATACATCCGCACACACCCGGAAGTTCGTGATGTGCTACTGAGTGGTGGCGACCCCCTACTTCTCTCGGACCGCAAACTGGACCACTTACTGGGCGAACTGCGTAAAATCCCACACGTGGAATTCATCCGTATCGGCTCACGTATCCCAGTATTTTTACCTCAGCGCATCACACCAGAATTGTGCGAAATTTTCAAAAAGCATGGTCCCATTTGGATGAGTATCCATGTCAATCACCCCAACGAGTGCACCCACACCCTGCGAAATGCCTGTGAACAATTGGTGTATGCAGGCGTGCCAATCGGGAACCAGTCGGTGCTGCTGCGGGATGTAAATGACGATGCAGATGTCATGAAATCGCTGATTCACCGCCTGCTCATGATGCGTGTGCGCCCCTACTACATTTATCAGTGTGACTTAATCACCGGCAGCGCTCACTTACGCGCCGACCCGCGCAAGGGCATCGAGATCATCCGCAGCTTGCGCGGCCATACCACCGGATATGCAATCCCACAATTCGTGATCGATGCGCCGGGTGGTGGCGGCAAGATCCCAATTAACCCTGACTACATTAAGGAGATTACCGACGAGGCAATCGTCATGCGCAACTTCAGTGGCGAAGAGTATCGCTACCCGCTGACCGCAGGTGCCGCAGTGGAACAGGACCCGAACGCGCCTGCACTAGAAACAATTCTCGCTTAGAAATAGACGACCAAGGCGTTACGCCATTGCACATCGTCCTGCGCATTTCCGTCGCCGACATCGTTATCGAAGCTCTTATTGTATGAGAACTCGAAACCTAGCAGGTCTGTCAGTCTCAGCCGCAGCGCAGCGGAGAAGATATAATTGTACTGCTGCGAATCCTCGGGGTTGATATAATAGTTAAACTTCTGAACGAGTGTGGTGCGCTTGATCGGGCTCCATGTAGCTTCCTGAAAGACATTGAGCAGAGGGTTGAAGCCAGAGCGCGTGTCTTCATAGTCCGCATCCAACTCTTCGACACCACCACCGGCTCCAAATAGCACATTAATCTTGCTCGATGGCTTATAGCGATAGCCGATCCCCACTGATTCCTGCGCCTCACGATCAATGCCTTTAATATGATCCGCGCGATAGCCGAGTGCATTTTGCACAAACCAATCGTCCCAGAAAGTGCGACGATAGGTAAATTCTGCATCCATTTTATCGGTTGATTTGTATTCATTACCGTTCGCAGCCTCTGTTTGGCGATACGTGTAAGAGCCACTCAAGCGGTAATAATTGAGGCTTTGCTTAGGCTTAATCTCTAAATTCCCCTTCGCATAACTTTGCGCCCAACGACTGTCACCTTGGCTCAAATTAATGCCGAGCTTCAAGCTACCCGACCATGAATCTGGAGTCTTGTAGTTCTTCACGGTATTAAAAGTTTCCGCCAACTTCAGCTCTCTGAGCTCAGCAAGCTTCGCCTCCATGATCGACAATGCTTCGTTGGCTTTCGCCAGTTCTACCTCGGCAGGCTGCTGCACTGGCTCGGCAGACACCTCCCGAGCTGGCTTTGCCTCTGTAGCAGGCTGCTGCTTGTCAGTTTTTGCCTGCGCTCGCTGCCCTTGCCCCTGTGCTCGCTTTGGCTTGGCCGCGACTTCAGGCTTAGCCTGAGTTTCCGCACTCTGCCTTGTAACCGACACCACATGCGCGCGCGCCAGTCTCAGTTCGCCCAAAACAGCCGACTTTAAAACAAGCGTCGTTTCGGTAGACTCGGGCGCAAGCTCCCCGATTAAGCGCTCGCCACTATCTAAGACCACCACCGAAGGGGCCGCCCATGCCGTCGACAGACTAAGCAGCCACAATAGAGCACTTTTATGAAATCGTGGAAAAATCATACCGCAGTTTCCGAATATCTTTGTTCTCGAATCACAGTGATTTCGACCGTGCCCGGGTAATTAAGTTGCTCTTCAATTTTCTGACGGATCGTGCGGGCCAATTGACGCGCTTCCTCATCGCTGACCATCTCTGGCTCCACAATGACTCGCACCTCGCGCCCCGCCTGCACGGCATAGGCTTCGCTCACCCCCATCTGAGCAGCGGCAATCTCCTCGATACTGCGCACACGCTGAATAAAGCCATCGATGGACGACGCGCGTGCTCCTGGACGCACCGCTGAAAGTGAATCCGCGACCATAACCAGCCCCGCGTAAGCACTTTCCGCAGGCACTTCTTGGTGGTGAGCTGCAGCAGCGTTGACTACACGTGCATCTTCACCGTGCTGCTTAATGATCTCTGCCCCAACAGTCGCGTGACTGCCCTCATAATCTTCATCGACTGCCTTGCCAATGTCGTGGAAAAGTCCCGCCCGTTTCGCAATCAGCGGGTCCAGACCTATTTCTGAAGCGATCAAAGCGCAGAGATTGGCCACCTCCACAGAGTGCGCGAGGGTATTTTGATTATTGGAAAGTCGGTAATGCAACTTTCCCAAGAGGGCCACGACTTCCGGATGCACATCGTGCAAACGTAATTTGCGCAAAGCCCCCTCCCCCAGATCGATCACATTGGCATGCATTTCCTCTTCAGCTTTGACCACCTCATCTTCAATACTGGAAGGATGTATGCGGCCATCGCGCAAGAGCGCTTCCAGTGCGATACGAGCCACTTCGCGGCGCACCGGATCAAAGCATGAGATCAAGACGGAATCGGGTGTCTCATCGATCATCAGCGTCGTGCCGGTGGCATGCTCGAAAGTTCGAATATTACGCCCCTCACGTCCAATAATGCGCCCCTTCATTTCCTCGCTGGGCAAAGTAACCACCGTTGCAGTGGCGTCGTTCATCGGCTGGCTCGTGATCCGTTGCATCGCAGCCAACAAAATACGTTTCGCTTCACCAGCAACCTCGGCCTCGCCGCGCCCGAGTAGCGTCTGGCGCAAGTCACGAATCTCCTGCGCACATTCGCGCTCGGTGGATTTCATCAACAATTGTCGCGCATCGTCGCGCTCCATTTGCGTAATCTGGTGCAACTTCAGACGATAAAGGCGACGAATCTTCTCAGCCTCATGCTCCGCGTCGCTCAGTAAACGCTGCTCCCGAGCTAGCTCCTTAAACTTTAAGTCGACTTGCGCCTGCTGCTCCTCCTGCCGTTCCGCTTCACGCTCTAGTTCCCGCGAGCGAATCTGCAACTCCTCTTCACGCGCCACCACTGAGTGGCTCAGTTCAAGTTCCTTATTTTTAAATTTTAATTCCAACTCCGACTGCGCCTCTTTTTGAGCCAATCGCGCCTCGCGTTTTTCAACATCAAGTTGACCACGTAAGCCCTCCTCTAGCCGCTTAAAACGGCGTTTTGTCGCTATCCATGTCAGTAAAATGCCGAGAAAGACACCTAACAGGCCCCCGAGTATAGAGTCAAAATTCATACGTAAATGTGTGCTATAGACAGATCGACAAAACGGGGTGTTTTCTGTGAATCAGCCTGAAGGATCCAAACGCTGCGGGGTGGTCAGCAATTAGTAAATTTAGCTGAAATATGAGTATCCTGCTCGCGAGATCAAGTGAAACCTGAAACCAAAAAGCTAGACACAAAAAGACGGGCGACTCCATTGGAGTCGCCCGTCCCGTAAACAAGACTCACACAAAAATCATTGTATTCTAAAATTCGTAGACTGCGGAAAGCGTCCAGCGATCTCCGAACAAGCTCTCGTTGTCGTTCAACTCTGTTTCATAAGCAACACGCAAGCCCAGCCCCTCGAGGACACGCAACTCGGCGCCTAGCGCTACAGTATAGGTATCTTCGCCATCCCCACCGGGCAGACTCCCCGCATCGACCCCTGAAAATGGAACAGCCGAATCATCCTGAGCAAAATAAGCGTTCACCTCGACCACGGGGCTCAGCCACTCAGTCAAATAATAATCCGCATGCACATGCGCCGTAATCATATCCGAGTTCCCCAAAAGACTATCGGAATCATCCTCGGAAAGGATCGCATTCACAGTGGCGCCTAGGTGCAGCTGATCAAAGCCCTTATTCGCGGAAAGCCATAAGCGCAGCTCATCACTGTCCTGCAGCACTTCTTCGTCTCCCCAGCTGAACTCGTAACCGATCCCTGCGGCCATGTGAAATTGATTTTCCCAGTCTTGAATGAAAGCCCACTTGATACCTGCGCCGATATCGTTCCAACCGGAATTATCATCCAATACCGGGCCCGCATCATCAAACTCAGTATAGCCATCCTTATAAGCGACCAACTGTAAGCTCTCGGTAAGCGCCACACGCAGCTGCAAGGCCATGACTGACGCGGAGCCATTGTTCAGAATACCCTTCGTATCCGAATCAAAGTCGTGCTGGACATACCATGCGCGCAGATCAGTCGTCACAAAAGAATCTTCATGAAAATACGGCGCCGAAATCGGACGCACCGCCTTTTGCTCAGGGGCAGGCTTCGCAGCCGAGTCGCCAAACAAAACGAAGCCGCCTTGCGCGTTAAGAGTAGATCCCAAAGCAAGTAAGCTGAGAGATGCGAGGGTATGTATTTTGCTTTTCATTGGTAATATTGAACGAACTTAAGATAAGAACACCTAATCTAAGCAGTCAACCAGAAAAGCTATGCTAATTCAATAATTGCCGTAAATCACTGACTTCAGTGACGACCTCACCCGTTGGACGATTGGCCTCTGATGGAAAATAGACAAAATGTGCGCCTACATGCTCAGCCGCCGCACGATCCGCTTCCGCGTCGCCCACAAAGACACAGCGATGCGCGGGCGTGCCCGTCTCCGCTAAGATGCGAGTCAGACTCTCAGGTTTCGCTGGCGGTGAACCGATGATTACATCAAACAAGCCCGCGGCCCCAGTGGATTCCATCATCGCCTCCAGTGCTTGCTGCGGCGTGCCCGAAAGCACGTAACGCGGGATCCCAGCCTCCCGACAGGCCAGCACAAACTCGCGCGAGCCGACGCGCCAATCCGCTTGAGCACAAAGCGGCTCGCAGATCTCTGCAAAACGAGCCACTTCGTCTACAAGAAACTGCTCTGAGACTGACTGCCCCAACAGATCCTGATAAAAACTGCGGATATGCTGCGTTCGAGCCGTTCCAAAGCCCGCCATCACGATCTCCATAAAAGCCGCCCGCTGCGCGGCATGCGCCTCCGGCACCCACTGCCGAAAGGCCTCAATCTTGGCAGCCATCGACTCCAGCAACACCCCATCACAGTCAAAAACAAGCAAGTCGATCGGCTTCAATGAGTTCTCTAAAAGTAAATCCATAGCTGCAACATGACAGCCACGCCCGCACAGACAAACCTCGACTGCTTTTTTCCTTCCACCACAGCCAATCTCCATTAGCTATATCTGATCGTTCGCACTCAAAGAGTTCAGCGAGCGTCTTATTTCACACCGCATTCATACAATGACACTTTTCCAAGCCACTCTCTTTACCAGCATCTTTCTGATCGCCTTCGGTGCTCACTTTCTGTGGCACGGCATGCGCTCGGCAGCGAGCGTGCAAGCATTTCCCCGCTCGCGAGTCGCAGCCTACATCCTACTCGGCACTGCCGCCGCATGGTTCCTGTATAAGATCACACAACTCGGCCCAGCCGACTTTGGGCAATATAAGAACCTGCTATTTGGTGTCTTTCTTGTCGTGGCAGTCGGCTCCTTCATCTACGTGCCGGACTTCCTCGCAGTGCGCGGACTCGCCGCCCTGATCTTATTGACAGCAGGCACCCTGCTGAATGCCGCCTACATGGAGCTGCCAGCCACTCGACTCTTCCTAGTCACATTTGTATATGTCGCGATCGTAGCGGCTCTCATTTTAGGCTCCAACCCCTACAAATTGCGCGATTTCTTTGAGTGGCTCTACAACAAGGAAGCACGCCCACGCATCTTTGGTGGCGTATTCGCAGCGTACGGCCTGCTCCTGCTCGGAGTCGCCCTCACTTACTAACACCCAATAATACCGAACGATCAAAACCATGGCTGTGAATACAGGTCACCTCATCATCGTATCAGGCCCCGCTGGCAGCGGCAAAACCACCGTGTGCGACCGCATGCTCGCCGAAGTGCCAGGCGTGCAACGCGTCGTCACTTCCACCACCCGCGCGCCGCGTGCGGGCGAAGTGGATACCATCGACTACTACTTCTTCGACCACCAAAGCTTTCAGGCCAAAATCGATGCGGGCGCCTTTTACGAGCACGCCCACGTTCATAGCAATTTATACGGCACCTTAAAAAGCGAAGTGCAAAACAAGCTGGCAGCCGGAGTGGACCTGTTACTCAATATCGATGTGCAAGGCGCGGCTCAAATGCGTGATACCGCACAAAACGACCCGCTACTCAAAGGCAAGGTCACCACTGTCTTCATCATGCCCCCCACCATCGCTGAGCTCGAAGTTCGCTTACGGGGACGCGGTACCGACGCCGAGGACGAAGTGCAACGCCGCATGCAAGTCGCCGTCGAAGAGATGCAACAAAGCGAGCTCTACGACCATACCATCCTCAGCGGATCTCGCGACCAAGACTTCGCCGCACTCAAGGAAATTTACCAGTCTCTCAAAGCATCCTGAGCCCCAAACGATGCCTCTGCGTAGTCGCTGACTGCGCGCCTACAATCATATTAAGAATCTTGTAAAAATGAGGTTTATACACTATACGATTGTATGTTAGTGGTATTCATGCTAGTACTAGCGACATTTGACATCGCCTAGCTAGCGATAAAAAATGCCTTAGAACATGCAGATCGACACGCCACATTCACCTCCCCAGACTCCGACGGCACGAAAACTTGCATGCCGGCAGACTCGCGGATTCACACTGGTAGAAATCATGGTGGCGATTATGGTTATAGGGCTTGGCCTGGCCTCATCCGCAATATGCTTGCGAATAGGTATGCTGCAAAATGATACAGCGCGCGCGACCTCTTATGTCACCCAGGTCTTACAAGATGAAGCGGAACAAATCAGATTACTCAACTGGTCGGCCCTTCAAAATCTGGCGAGATCTGCGACTTTTACCGCATCGGAGACCATACAGTTTCCTGAGGTTCAGCCCGACAAGTTCGTGTTCAAACGAGAAATCACAGTTCCGAATGGTGAATCAGGACTGCTACAAATTCGTTTATCGGCAGAATGGACAGGCATAAAGGACGATACGCATCAACTCGCCATGGTTTTTAACTACGCCGAAAACGGGATGCACGACTACTACTATGGTCTACGGCCTTAATTACCAGCCTTACAATTTTAGATTACGATTTCATGTGTAACACCGCGATAAATACAGCCAAGAAGAGAGCCTCGACCTCCGGGATGACACTTGCGGAGCTATTGGTTGCAGTGAGCCTTTCCATGATTCTGTCAGCAGTCGTCATCACCTTCTACCTCAGTTTTGCGAGAGCCACATTAGTGGCGTCTGATTACTCCGATTTCGATATAGAAACGGGAAAACTAATCCAAAATTTTTCGCGCGACGTCAGAGAAGCGGAGTCAATCACGTGGTCTAATAGCAACAGCTTCAAACTTCTCAAAAAGGGGGTCAATTATACTTACACCTACGACCCCGACAGCCAAGAGGTGACACGGCAAGAAACAGGTAGCAGACGTGTCGTATTAGCCTCCAATGTCAGCGAGCTTGACTTTCTTGCTTACGATATTACTGGCAGTCCCATAATTCAGGGCATCAGCCTAACTCCTCTCAACGAAAACACAAAGATGCTACAAATCGTAGGTGAATTTAGCAAACATACCAATGCAGGCACCCCAACCACGGCAAAGATCGCATCGGCCCGCTACATTCTTAGAAACAAAGACACTCCAACCCCGTAAGGACTATGCATACACATATTAAACCATTCAGGGGCGCCACATCTAAACAAGGGAGCGCTTTAATCATCTCCATGATTTTCACGACACTACTCGCAGTGATCGCGATACCTGGCTATCTGAACTTGAGCAACCAAACACTCAAACAATCCAACCGCGTCTTTTACAACACGGCCGCCATCAATCTTGCTGAGTCAGGAATCGAATATGCCGTGCAAGCAATTATGCTGCAGTCGGAGAATAACTACGATTGGACCAATTGGACCATCACTGGCCAAAGTGCCCTGAAAACACTCGATGAAATCACCTTTACCGGCAACATAAAATCGACCACTAAGATTTCCGTCTACAATTATTCGAGCGACTCGCCAGAGGTCGTCGTCAAATCATCAATCAGTCAGCCAACCGGCCCTCCTATCGAGAAATACATGTATGCCAGCATTTCAGCGTCGAGCGCACAAGGGCTCTTTGCCTATGGCATGCTGACCAAAGATTTCATCAAAGCCAGCGGAGGTGTCAAATTTGACAGCTGGGTCTCTGACCCAGACAATGACCCCAGCACTCCTTACATTCCCTACAGCAGCGGCGTAGCGACCGACAAGGTGGCCATCGCCACCGCGAGTACCGCTGCCGGTGCCATCACAATCGGCAGCTCCGATGTATATGGCACGGCAGCCGTCGGCTCAGCTGACTACAGCGGCCTCGACGTGGGCTGGGGCGGCCAAGTCGGGCCTAAAGATATGAGCGAATGGGATTCGTCCGACACCGACGAACTTTGGAAGAAAAACGGCTGGTTAGTCTCCACTCAAACAGGCGCCCTATCGACCGGCTTCACTGCAGATTTCGAGGAAATCGAAGTACCCACCCTCACTCCGACCGACCTTAGGCTCGATTATAAGCTCCCCTACACTGATCGGCGCCAAGTCAGCAATAAATGGTCCACATGGTATCAAAACGTTTACGTAGATGAAGAAACTCTGGGCGCCCCCAACACTCTCACCATTCTCAATTTAGATGAACTGGAAGTCAAAGCGGGCGCGACTCTCCGCATCGAAGGCGACTTGGTCATCAACTTACCCAATGAAAATCAAACCACACTCAAAGTAATCGAGGGCGGCACCATCGAAATGGCTGACGACGCCACCGTCACGATCTACCTCGCTGGCGACATGGCGATCACAGGTGCGGGACTCTTTAGCGAAGTTTCTCCCCAACAACTACAGATTTGGGGCACCGCTACAGGCACACAAAATTTCGATTTCCTCAACAACGGACAATTCAGTGGCATCATTTATGCGCCCAATGCCGAAGTGAAGGTCACCGGCAACTCCGACATCTACGGCTCCGTTATCAGCAAGAACATAGAACTCACAGGTAGTGGTTCCTTCCGCTATGACCAGTCGCTAGCCAACTACACCGGCGGTACCACCAGCGCAGGTCCCACGACTGTAGACTATGTTGAAGAATTGGTCGGCGAGGAGCGAGCTCCATACATCGACGACCTCGCCTTCTAAAAAAACGCTGTTTGAGCCACAGTTTTGCTTTCCCTATAGAACATCTGTACTAGGGTCGTCCGCTTTCCCACGATACCCAAATCGGGAGCGCCTTTTTACCACCCATGCAGAACCCATTTATTGATCAAATCGCCGAAGAACTGAGCCTCAAGGCTCATCAAGTCGCTGCCACCGCAGCACTGATCGCTGAAGGCGGCACCGTTCCCTTTATCGCTCGCTACCGTAAAGAACAGACTGGCGAGCTCGACGAAGTCCTCATTACTTCGATTCGAGATCGCTTGCAACAACTCGCCGACCTAGCGAGTCGTCGTGAATCCATCAAGAAATCACTCGATGAACGCGGCCTGCTAAGCGACGAACTGAAAAGCAAAATTGCCGAAGCCAAGACTCTCGCCAAACTGGAAGACATCTACCTCCCCTTCCGCCCCAAACGCAGGACCAAGGCCATGATCGCCCGCGAACGTGGCCTCGAGCCGCTGGCCACACATATTTTTGAGAACCAAAATGCCAACGACACCGCGCAACAAGCGCGCAGCTATGTCGATGCCGAAAAGGAAGTGCCCGACGCCGACGCCGCACTGCTTGGCGCACGCCACATCATAGCTGAATGGATTAGCGACGACGCCGACATCCGCGAAAAACTACGCAAACTCTTCTGGGAACATGGGGTTCTAAGCTCCGAGGCCTTCCCCGGCAAAGAAGCCGATGGCGCCAAATACAGCGACTATTTCGACTGGCAGGAACCGATCAAAAATGCCCCCTCCCACCGAGTGCTGGCGATCCGCCGCGGCGAAAAAGAAGGCTTCCTGTTCCATCGCATCCTGCCTGAAGAAGAGAGCGCGATCGCGATGATTGAAAAACAATTTCTCAAGGGACGCGGCCCCGCCGCCGACGAAGTCAAAAAGGCCATCGCCGACGCCTACAAGCGCCTACTCAGCCCTTCGATGGAAACTGAAGTGCGCCTGCAGGCCAAAAAGAAGGCCGACGCAGCCGCCATTCAGGTATTTGCGGATAACGCGCGCGAACTTTTGCTCGCCTCCCCACTGGGACAAAAGCGCACCATGGCCGTCGACCCCGGCTTCCGCACCGGTTGTAAAACCGTGATTCTCGACGCTCAAGGGCAACTACTCTTCAACCACGTGCTTTTCTGCACAGGCAGCGCTGGTCAAGTCGAGCGCGCCGGTATTGAAGCCAAGGCGCTGATTGAAAAATATAAGATCGAAGCCATCGCCATCGGCAACGGCACAGCCGGCCGCGAAACCGAGGCCTTCTTCCGCGGCTTGGGACTCTCGGCAAATATCGTGATTGTAAGCGTCAACGAATCGGGCGCCTCGATCTACTCCGCCTCTGAAGCGGCTCGCGAGGAATTCCCCGATCAAGACCTGACGGTGCGTGGCGCCGTTTCCATCGGCCGCCGGCTGATGGATCCGCTGGCGGAACTGGTCAAACTCGACCCAAAATCCATCGGTGTGGGCCAATACCAACACGACGTGGATCAGCTTGCACTCAAGCGCACACTCGACGACACCGTGATCTCCTCCGTCAACAAAGTCGGCGTCGAGATCAACACCGCCAGCAAGCAACTGCTCTCCTACGTATCCGGCCTCAACGAATCCATCGCGGGCAACATCGTCGCACACCGACAAGAGAACGGCCCCTTCAAATCCCGCAAGGAGTTTAGCAAAGTCAGCCGACTCGGCCCCAAGGCCTTTGAACAGTGCGCCGGCTTCCTACGCATTCGCGACGCCGCGCACCCCCTCGACCAGAGCGGCGTGCACCCAGAGCGCTATGCGCTCGTCGAGCAAATGGCCGCCAACATAGGCTGTAAAGTTCATGACCTAACTCAAGACAGCAGCGCACGCGCAAAAATTAAGCTCGAAGATTACGTCTCCGACGAAGTCGGCCTGCCCACACTGCGAGACATCATGGAAGAACTCGCCAAGCCCGGGCGCGACCCACGCAAGCAGTTTGAGGCCTTTGCTTTTGCCGAGGGGGTCGAGAAAGCAGCCGACCTCACACTCGGCATGAAGCTTCCCGGCATCGTGACCAATGTAACCGCCTTCGGGGCCTTCGTCGATGTCGGTGTGCACCAGGACGGACTGGTCCACATCAGCCAGCTCTCTGACAACTTCGTCGACGATCCCAACAAAGTCGTGAAAGTCGGCGACAAGGTGCGGGTCACCGTCACCGAAATCGACCTCCAGCGCAAGCGCATCGCACTCTCCATGAAGAAGCAGCCCGAAATCGGCGGCAAAAAAGAGCGCACGGGCGCCCCCAAAAGCCGCGGCGCCCAGCCTGGTAAGGGACAACAGCGTGGCCAACGAGGCGATCGCCGCTCCAGCAACAACGACTTCGGCAGTAACTGGTTTGACGCCGCCCTCAAAAAGTGATCCGGGCGTCTGCCGCACGACAGAAACTACGATTACAAAAGCAGCTCAGGAACTACCACAAACGTTTCTGAGCAAAAGCAACACCCGAGCCCGACTTCAAATACTTCTCAAAAGCTCGCGCTTTCGCTTCACAGTCGAAGGCAGAGTACCAGACCACCTTCCAAGGCTTAAAAGGACGCGTGTAATCACAACAACCTTCATTGTGCTCTCTCTCAAACGCTGTCTCAAATCAGAGGTATACCCAGTATATTCCCGATCAGGATAAGTCATACTGCGAATCCGATAAACGTAATACAACAGCCTCACGTTATGAGCGGGGCCTGCCATCCGAAGCTTTTTGGAACAAAAAGCGAAGGATGGGGTGGCTAACGGGATTCGAACCCGCGACCCTCGGCATCACAAGCCGATGCTCTAACCAACTGAGCTATAGCCACCATACAGAGAAATATCTCTTGATCCTTTCTGCGAAAGAACGGACATGCTCTTTCTCACAGCCTTCTTGTCAAGAGCGCGTTCGGCCTTTTTTGCAGTTTTTTATTTCTTCATGATTTCCATTGGCGAACGCTGCTGTCGATAGAGCTCCGCCATCTGCTTCATCGCAGGCCCGGAATGCTTGAAAAATTGCTTGAGCCCTGCACAGAGGTAACTGATTCCGTATTCCCCGTCCTTGGTCCGCGCAAAGCGATGTTTCGGGCAATCGCCATTACAACAGAAGCGCACCTCACACTCACGGCACTGCTTGGGCAGGCGACTGCGCTTGGCTTCGCCGAATTCACGCATTTGGTCACTATCCACCATCGAGGCGATACTTTGGTTCATCACATTGCCGAGTCGGTAGCGCGGATACACGTAGTGATCACAAGCGTAAAGATCGCCATTGTGCTCCATCGCGAGCGCGCGACCACAGGTTTCCGCATACATGCACACACCGCCGGGCGCTCCCACCCACTTGCCGAGCGTCACATCAAAGAGCTGCACGTAGACTCGGCCGACATCGCGCCGCACCCAGCGATCAAAGATCTTATTGTAAAAGTCGCCCAAGGCACGCGAGGGCACCGACCACTCGGTCACTTGCGGCTCAAACTGCAGCGCGCTGGCAGCTGATAGATCGGGCGGATGCGACAGGCCTAGCCCGAGTTGACTGGAGTCGCTGTCGGCACGGCGCTCAACCAGCGGGATGAACTGTATAAATTGCGAACCGATCTCGCGCAGGAAGCGATAGACCTCTAAGGGGTATTGCACGTTCTTGGCATTCACCACCGTCAACGTGTTAAACTCGACGCCGTGCTTCTTGCAGAGCTCGATCCCACGCACGACTTCACGGTAGGTGCCACGCCCCTTGCGATCGACACGATAGGCATCATGCAAGTGCTCCGGACCGTCGATGCTGATCCCAACTAGGAAGTTATGCGCCTTGAGAAAAGCACACCACGCGTCAGTCAAGCGCGTGCCATTGGTCTGAAAGGCATTCTCAATCTTTTTGCCGAGCCCATAACGTGCCTGCAGGGCCACAACTTTCTCGAAAAATGCTAAACCTGCTAAAGTCGGCTCCCCGCCCTGCCAGGCAAAACTGACTTCAGGCCCGGGTTGCGCTTCAATGTAGCCCTTAATATAAGCTTCTAATAAATCATCGCTCATCTTGAACGGATGGTTTTTCGGAAAAAGCTTCACCTTTTCTAGATAAAAACAGTAGGTGCAGTCTAAATTGCATAACGGCCCCGCGGGCTTCGTCATTACATGGAATGGCTGTTTGGCTTTCATCGTTACGGGAATCTCAAAGAAAAGGCTTGATCAACACAAGTTCATTATTAAAGTTTATCTAATAATCTCACATTATGAAATCAGTTCAGCTTAACAACAACGTCCTGCGCGACGGCCACCAAAGCCTCGCCGCCACCCGCATGCGCACCGAGCAAATGCTCCCAGTTTGTGAGCAACTCGACAACTGGGGCTTCGGCGCTCTGGAAACCTGGGGCGGCGCCACAATCGACTCCGGCCTGCGCTTCCTGGATGAGTTCCCATTCGACCGTTTGGATGCACTTAAAAAGGCCTGCCCCAAGACGCCGCACATGATGCTGTTACGCGGCCAGAATATAGTGCAATACGCCCACTTCCCCGACGATGTGGTGACGGCCTTCATTAAGACCAGCGCCGATCACGGGATGAACATTTTCCGTATTTTCGACGCGCTCAACGACACGCGCAACATGAAGTGCGCGATCGACGCCTGCCGCGCGGCCGGGGCTCAGGCCCACGGCACGATTTGCTACACCAGCAGCCCCGTGCACACAGTCGCCAAATTCATCGAGATGGGGGTCGAGCTCGAAAAGATGGGAGCCCATGCGATCGTATTGAAAGACATGGCCGGCCTAATCCCGCCAATGGAAGCCTTTGCCATCATCGACGGTCTCAAGAAGAAGGTTAAAATCCCCGTCTGGATCCACACCCACGACACTGCCGGCCTCGGCACCAACACTTACATGTCGGCCATCGACGCTGGTGTAGACGCCATCGACCTCTCCGTTTCGCCCTTCGCCAACGGCACTGGCCAGCCCGACACCACGCGCATGCTCGCGATCTTGCAAGGCCACGAGCGCTGCCCACAAATTTCCGACGAACAACGCAAGTCGCTGCGGGAAGTGCGCACCCACCTGGAAAAAGTCTACGCCGAGATGGGCGAGTTCACCAGTCACAAGAATGAGGTGATCGACGTCGATACGCTTGAATATCAAGTGCCCGGCGGCATGCTCTCTAACTTCCGCACACAACTGAAAGAGCAGAAGATGGAAGATAAGTTCGAAGACGTCTTCCGTGAGATCCCTGTCGTGCGTAAAGCGCTCGGCTGGATTCCACTCGTCACACCGACCTCTCAAATCGTTGGCATGCAAGCCTTCCTCAACGTCAAGTTTGGTCGCTGGAAGCAAATGTCGCCGCAAGCTGCCGACATCGCGCTGGGCTACTATGGTCAATGCCCTGCCGAGGTGGACCCCGAAGTGCAAAAGATCGCTGCCAAGCAAGCGGGCAAAGAGCCCATCAGCTGCCGCCCCGTGGAGGCCCCAGGCGCCCAGCACAAGCACATGGACGACCTACGCAAGGAGCTCAAAGCTAAGAACTTCCCTAGCGACGACGAGCACTGCGTCATCCACGCCATGTTCCCACCACAGCTGGAGAAACACCTAAAAGGCGAAGGCCCCAAGCCCAAGCCAGTCGCCATGCCCACGGAAGCTCCCAAAGCAGCCGCGGCAACCGCCGCACCGGCAGCCAGCAGCAATGGCCCGCAAAAGCGCTACGGCCTGACGATTAACGGCAAGCAAATTGAAGTCGGCGTCGAAGAGATCGTCTAATCACAACAATTCAGCATAACCTTCACGAAAGCTCGGAAACTTTGGACACCAGTCCAAAGCCTTCCGGGCTTTTTTGTTGCTGATAAATCGGTGCGGCATCCGCCCGCCACGGCGTCGCAAACGCTCAGAAACATTCTCGGGATTAAAAACAGGCGCCGGCAAACCGAGCTGCTCTGCCAAATAGTGCAGCACCTCGGCCTTCAGCGTGGGCGTATCGTCGGCGATGTTATAAATGCCAGCTGGCGCGCTGCCAGTGATGACCGCAACAATCGCGGCTACAATGTCCTCACGATGAATCATATTGAGCGCGTAATCGCCGCGGCCCGGGATCTCGCCACGGGCCGTGCGGACTTGATCCAACAAATAGTGGCGCCCTGGCCCATAGATGCCAGCCAGGCGTAGCACATACCAATTCGGCAAATCAGCCGCAGCGGCCAACAAAGCCTCAGACTCCAACAACACCTGCCCCGTTGCCGGTGCTCCACTGGTATCGACCGCTTCATCCACCGTCACTCCGCCATCCTGCGTGTACACCGATGTACTGCTGGTATAAACATAACTGTCGATCGACTGCGATCGGGCCCAGTCCAAAATCGACTGCTGCCCCGCAAGGTACGATTTACGATAGCCTGCCAGCCCCCCTCCGCCCGAGCTGACACAATTCACCACCGCTTGATAGCGCCCGACCACTCGTGTGTGCCACTCGTGGGCATCCAATTCGGCAACGACCACTTCATCTAGACCCAGTTCACGCAGCGCGGCCGCCTGCTCCGGGTTACGCGTCAACGCGCCAACCCGCACACCGCGCGCGCGCAGGTAGCGAGCCAAGGCCGTGCCCACATAGCCACAGCCAAAGATAATCACCGAATCAGGGAGTTTATGAGAGTTTGCCATTTTATTGTTCCAGAGCTTGTCGGATGCCTTCGACTCAGCCAACATTCGCCCGCAATGCAAACCGCACAACCAGAAAAAGTCCGCGCCTACCTACTCGATCTACAAGATCGCATCTGTGCCGCACTAGCAGCCGAAGATGGCCAAGCTAGCTTTCTAGAAGATAGCTGGACGCGCGAAGAGGGCGGCGGTGGACGCTCACGCGTGATGGCCGAGGGCAAGGTTTTTGAAAAAGCAGGCATCAATTTTTCTGATGTCCGGGGCAGTCAACTGCCCGCCTCCGCCACCGCCAAGCGGCCACAACTCGCGGGTGCCAGCTTTCGTGCGATGGGCGTATCACTGGTGGTGCACCCACGCAATCCACAGGTGCCGACGACGCACATGAACGTGCGCTACTTCTACGCGGAACCAAAGGATGGCGAGCCAATCTGGTGGTTCGGCGGAGGCTTCGATCTGACGCCTTACTACGGCGTGCGCGAAGATGCCATCCACTGGCACCAGACTGCGCGAGCAGCCTGCGCTCCCTTCGGCGAAACACTCTACCCGAAATTTAAGCAGATCTGCGACGAATATTTCTACCTCCCTCACCGCGAGGAGCCGCGTGGCATCGGCGGCATCTTTTTTGACGACTACTCCGAAGGCGGCTTCGAGCAGGCCTTCGCTTTCATGCAATCCGTGGGGGATCATTTCGTGCCGGCCTACCAGCCCATTGTGGCGCGCCGCAAAGACAGCCCATTTAGTGATGCTCAGCGCCAATTCCAGCTCTACCGCCGTGGGCGCTACGTCGAGTTCAACCTAGTCTATGACCGCGGCACCCACTTCGGACTACAGTCCAAGGGCCGCACCGAATCGATCCTGATGTCACTGCCCCCACTCGTGCGCTGGGACTACGACTGGCAGCCCGAGCCCGGCACCCCCGAGGCGGAGCTCTACGATGTCTATTTAAAGCCTCAAGACTGGGCCGACATGAAAGCCTGAAAGCCGGAAAGCCTGAAAGCCGGAAAAACATACGTTGTCCAAGTCGAGCGATCCGCTTTCACTTATATTCAAAACCAATCTCAGCTTCACCACGTCCCAGTATCCCAATTCTTAATTCTTAATTCTTAATTCTAGTTTCCTCATTCTAAATTTAAATTGCACATGACACCACGCCAACGCTTTCTCGCCGCTGCCAATCAACAACCTGTCGACCGTCCACCGATCTGGCTGATGCGCCAGGCGGGCCGTTACCTGCCCGAATACCGGGAGCTGAAAGCGCAGCACGACTTTGTCACCATGGTGCGCACGCCCGAGCTGGCCGCCGAAGTCACTCTGCAGCCACTGCGCCGCTTCCCACTGGATGCGGCCATTATTTTCTCCGACATCCTCGTCATTCCCGAAGCGCTGGGACAAGGCTACCACTTCCGCGATCAAGGCGGCATCGGCATGGACTACCTGCTCGACACCAAGGCCAAGATCGAAGCGTTGGATGCGACTAAGATCGCCGAAAAGCTGAAATATGTCGCCGAGGCGCTCACACTCACACGCTCGAAGCTCGGCGAAGACACCGCGCTGCTCGGCTTTTGCGGTTCCCCATGGACGCTCGCCTGCTACATGGTGGAAGGCGGCTCTGCCAAGGACTTCATCAAAATTAAGCAACTGGCCTGGGATCAGCCTGAGCTCTTTGAACAATTGATGCAGAAATTGACCGACGGCATCGTCGAATATTTGCACATGCAAATCGACGCCGGAGCGGATGCCCTGCAAATCTTCGACTCCTGGGGTGCCATCTGCCCCGCCACTCATTACGAGGCGTGGTCGCTGCGCTGGATCCATCACATCATTAACGAGCTCAAAGGCCGGGTGCCCGTAATCCTGTATGCCAAGGGCATGGGCCACAAAGCCCCCGACCTCATGCATACGGGAGCTAAAATCATCAGCCTCGATTGGACGATGAACCTCCGCCGCATGCGCCAAAGCATTGGTCATGGCGCTGCCGTGCAGGGAAACCTCGACCCCGTCACACTCACCACCACGCCCGAAATCACTCAGCGCGAAGCGCAACGCGTGCTCGACGAAGCGGGCAAGCAGCCAGGCTTCATCTTCAACCTAGGTCACGGGATGATTCCCAGTGCCAAAATCGAATGCGTGGAAGCTTTGATGGAAGTGGTGACCGGTCGCAAGAACGCGTAGCGGAAACACGTAGCGGAAACTACTTCTTTGCTAGCGCATTGCCCTCGAGCAGCAGGCCCATCTTAGCGCGCAGCGCCGCAGAGATGGCCTTTCGGTCGCTCGGGTCTTGCGCGATACAGTTGACGATGGCGCTCCCCACCACCACGCCATCCGCGGCTTGAGCCACGGTGCTGACATGGTCGGCATTCGAGATTCCGAAGCCCACCACCACCGGTAAGTCGGTGTGCTGCTTGATCTGAGCCACATTCGCTTGAATGCTCTCCGACATCGAGGCCTGCTCCC
Source organism: Thalassobacterium maritimum (assembly GCF_031127805.1). NCBI lineage: Bacteria > Pseudomonadati > Verrucomicrobiota > Opitutia > Puniceicoccales > Coraliomargaritaceae > Thalassobacterium > Thalassobacterium maritimum. The sequence continues at coordinate 44,777 of NZ_JARXHW010000023.1, forward strand.
CTGTCACGCCCTCGCGAGAAACATAATAGACGAAACCAGTAGTTGCCTTGCAGATGATCTCTAAGCGCGAGTCCGGCGTAGTGGGCGCGACGATAAAGACGGTCTTCACATCGTGCTTCGCACATGCTTCCAGATGCTCGCCCGCTTCTTCCGGCGGCAAATCCAGCGTCAGGATGCCATCCACGCCAGCCGCTTTGGCACGCTCCGCGTAAGTCTCACTGCCTTGAGCAAATACCAAGTTATAGTAGGTGTAAAAAATGATAGGGACTTCGCTAAACTCGCGAATCGCGCGGACTAAATCCAGCACACGCTCGCTATTGGAGCCACTTTCAAGCGCACGCTGTGCGGCCAACTGATTCGTTAAGCCGTCCGCGAGCGGGTCCGAAAACGGCACTCCGAGTTCAAGCACGTCCACCCCAGTCTCAATCACGGCTCGGCAGGCTTCGATCGAGCCCTCGAAATCTGGATCCCCCGCACAGAGGTAACCGACGAAGGCGGCACGGTTTTCTTCGCGAGCTTGAGCAAAGGCTTTTTCTATTCGGTTCATAGAAAACTATGAAGCTATGAAAGTGAGAAAGTTGAAAGGTAAAACTTAAGTCAGGAGGCAAAGACTTTCATCTAAACTCCCCCACGAGTCTAACACGAGCTCCCCCCGCAGCGAACCTTTCGCGCTGTGAAACGGTAAGCTAACTATTACGAATCAGTGCTTTCTCAATCAATGGTAACATCTTACCACGCCGGAAGAGCGTCACCTGGCCGGAACTGCCCGAGACGACTATGCAGAGGCAATCGATCGCTTGCGTAATCGAAGCCGCCGCGGCGTGCCGACTCCCAAGGCCACTATGCAGCTCGTGTGTGTAGTCCGGCGTATGGATCAATGAGCCCGCCGAGATCAGCACACCGTCCCCCCGAATAATGAAGGCACCGTCGATGGAAGAAAGCTCTTTGACCGTCTCATCCATGAAGGGATTGAGAATATTACGATCCTCGTCCTTATAGCCGTAAAATGGATTTAAGATCAAAGGCTTAGTGTATTGAGAGATCTGCTCCGCATTCCCCAAAGCAAACAAGCAACCAACTGGGTGGCCTTCGCGCCCTTCGACCGCCAATTCCGTCGCGATCGCAAGCACCCGTTCGATCACCTCTGGCTTTACAGTAGCTGGCAGCATATCGGACTTACTGGCGAGCATCGTGTCGAACTCTCGCTCGATATCCACCACCGTAATACTATCAAACTGATTACTCTGCGGAAGGCCGCCGATGCAACACAAGCGGTCCTGACTCGAAAAGATCCCCCGCGTCAGGCCGATCAGCACCGCACTGCGCAATTGCGAAAAACGGTGATTACTATAGGAGCGGATCGGAATCACCGCATCGATCTCCTCACGCTCGGTCGCGGCCTCCGAGGTCCCATGCGCAATCAGCACCGTCTTAAAACCTTTAAACACCTTGCCCACTTCAACCCCACCGCCGAAAGTATCCGCAAATACCAATACCGAGGTGCACTGCGCTCCCTTGGCGATCTTGGCCGCTTCACGCAGGATTAGATTATTAAAACGATTATGCCGGCGACGTGGCTGGCTCTCCTCTCCAGCAAAGACTTGCTTCAGCTCTTTGCGAAAGTCGGATAATTTCTCCGCCGCATGTAAACGCTCCATGTGCCCCTTGTCCTGAAAGACCCGGGCCAGCGAAGCGAGACTGTAGAGGTAGCTACGCGCGTTTTGCGAAGCCAGCAGCAGAAAGATATATCGTATATCCTGATACTCAGAATGCCCATCGTAGGCCAAGCCATTGGGGCAACGCCCCACCGCGACCATGTAGGGACGCTTCATGTTGACACGCGCATGCGGCAAGCAGACGCCATGGCCCAGATAAGTCGTCATCTGACGCTCGCGGTCCAACAGGTCCGCCACCAGGCCCTTCTTTGTCAGCCCACGCTCCTTGCTCACGTCGCAAACTTCGATTAATTCAGATACAGCGCTTTCGAAATCCGTGCTCTTAAGGTCGATCACACGGGACTGGGCGATGTATCGGTCGATGCGCATGTAGGCGTGGCGAAGTTTCTAATGTTAAAGGTTCAGGTCGTTTAAATCGTTAAGCCACTACTTATGCGCGAGATAGAGAATCTAGCAACGATCAAATGCAACAAATACAGCAAAAGCGAATCTGCGCATCCTGAGTGGATTACTGCTCCCACTCGATGGCACCCTTTTTCAGTTCGTAGAAAAGCCCGAGCACCAACACGAAAAGGAAAAAGAAGACCGGCAAAATGATCGGCAGGTTCGCAGCCAGAAACTCGCGAAAAGTTAAAACCCATGGGAACAGGAAGACCACCTCGATATCAAACAAGATAAAGAGCATCGCAGTCACATAAAACTTAACAGCAAACGGTGCATGCCCAGAGCCCTCAGCTAGCATACCACACTCGTAGGGCGTATTCTTGATCGCAGTGTCAGTGCCACGCTGCCCGAAAATATGCGACGCGATAATAACAAACGCGCCAATACCGGCAGCGATTAAAATTTGAACAAGGATCGGATAATAGTCCGCGATTTGCATAATACAAAGAAAGAACTCTGCTTTAGCGGAGAATTCAAGGTGTTTCTATCCAGATAAGATAGAAAGTCTTAACGACTGGCACAGCTACCAGGGCGCCACCCGCCGTAACCACGATTTTTCTTCAGGCAACTCCACCGGCTCAGGCGCAGGCGCCACTGGTGGGGGCCGCACACGCACACCGCTTTCAGGCAACGGCACTGGCTGCACTCGTATCCGATCAGGGTCCAATTCGCCCAGTCCTAAACTGGCGGCGAAGGGTAACTGCCGCGGCAAGGGCTCGATCTCAGAAAAGCCCTCCAAGACGCGCCTCACGTTGATACGGTCATATAGCATACGGTCCAGCGCAACCGGATCACGACTCATCCATAAGCGCGGCTCTGAGCGACTGTAGATCGAATTAAAATACGGGCCCGCGATAAACTGATAACGCTCCAGCGACACAAAATTCAAAAGGAGTCGCTCTTCAAGCTCGGGAATCGCCGCAATCTCGGCCACCGCGGCGGATGCGGTGGCTTGATTGACTAAAAAGCGCCGGCTATTACTCACGTTCCAGAGGGTCGCATTGGCCAGCACACCATCGATTCCAAGCGCAGGGTCATCCACGCCCACTGCTAGATTGATCCAGAAATCGACCTCAAACAAGAGGGGCTTTGGCAAAAAACTTTTACGCCCCTGCGCGCCCTCGGCGAGCTCTGTCGCACCGCGCGCCTCCGAAATCAGCTGCGGCTCCTGCTGCAAGGCTGGTGGCAGGGGACTATCGTAAAACCAATCAGGATCATAGTATTGCTCGCTGTCCAAAGCGAGTACGGGACAGCCCTCAAACTGTGCAGCGGACTCGCTCAACGGCGGCATCACTCCAGCCTCGCGCAAATCATAGGCGGAATAATCGACGATGAATATCGAGTCGCGCTCATAGCCACGCAGCTCCAAGGCCTCGATCAGGGCTCGAATCAATTGCAGCGGCGTGCCCAGCCCCGCACGCCCACGAGTGTTGATTTTGAGAGCGACCTTCCCCCGCTCCCCAGGCTGCAGCGCTTGACCGACTTGTTGCTCATAAGCCTGCAGCAAGCCCTCGACTTCAGTGTAATACAGACTTCCGCTCGCAAGGGGAGACTCCCAAACCAAACCGAGCGGCGCACGTGGCGCCAATGCCCCCGCAATCGTCCCAAGCCCGAGGAGGCTACATATAAGTATAAAACAAGCGAGGAACCAATTCGGCGACCACTTGACTAATTCGCACGGGGAACGCGCCCCTACTCCTGCAATAGTACAATTGTACACCTGCCGCCTATCCACTTGACAGCTATAAAGCGGAAACGAGAGTAGACGCTTCGTCGTTTTGTTGCTAAATGCACTCACAAACCGAACACAATTCCCGCACATGTTAAAAGCAAACTTCAAAAGCGTATTCTTCATCACACTGGTCACGACCTTCACTTTGTTGATTGGTTGCAGTAGTCCTGAAGAAAAAAAGGCCGCGCAAATTAAAGAGGCCCTCTCCCTCTCCGCGAATGGCGCCAACGCAGAAGCTTTGGAAATACTCGAAAATCTAGCCACGCTCTACCCCAACGACCTGGAAATCCTGAATTCCATCGGCCAAATCTACACCGCTCAGGGCGACCCTACGATGGCCGCGTTCTTCCTGGAGCAGGCCTATCTACAGGCGCCCGAAGACACCGAACTACTCTTCAAAACCTACCAGAGCTTAGAAGCCGCCAAGCAACCATCTGCTCATCTGTTGGAAAAACTGGCCGTGCAAGCACCGGGTGCCATGACGCCAGAGCTCTGGGTGCGACTCGGCCAATCCCGCCAAGCGGAAAATAAAGTGCAGCCCGCTCTCGATGCCTACCTAAAGGGCGTCAACCCCGAGCAGCAAAAGCCCGCTCCCGAAACTGCGGCTGCCATCGGTCAGCTCTTCGTCAAAGCTGGCAACCTCCCGCAGGCCGAATCATGGCTCAAAATCGCAGCCGACAACGATGATCCGAATGCCTTAACCGCCCTGTTCGCACTACTCGAAATCAATCTACGCCAAAAAGACTGGGTCGAGGCCGAAGCCACCATCGCCCAACTCAACAAACAATTCCCCGGCGCCGTCGAAGCCAGCCAATGGAAACAAGCCCAGAAAGAACTCATTCGCTGGCGCAAGGCACAAGACGAGATGAAGGCTAAACTCGCCCAAGCCGAAGCGGAGAAAAAGGCAGCCCAAGCCGCCGCAGCCGCACGAGCTAAAGCACAAGCAGAACAAATCGCCGCTCAAAAAGCAGCCGCCGAGAAAGCAGCCGCCGAAAAAGCCGCCACCGCAGAGCCCGCCCCAACTGCAGACCCCGCCATTGCCACTGCAGCCCCTGCCATTGCCACTGCAGACGCGGACCCAAGCACTGCTCAGCAAGAAAACGAGCCTGGCCTCACAGGCGGTAAAGCACAAATCATCGCCGACCTCGAAGCTGCCGAAGCCATGGCCGACGCCCCGGCCATCGAAGGCGAAATGCCCGATGCAATCGACCCAGCCATTTCTACGACCGAAGCGATCGCCTTCAACCCAGCCATCGCAATCGAGCCAGCCGATCCGGAAATTTCTTTCGAAGTCAATTACGACCAAGCCTCCAACGCCGCTGGCACGAACTATAGCATCGCTGCAGACACCCCAGCAGAGCCAGCGCCCTCTCAAAGCATCCAAGAATATACACCTCAGTTCCCAGAGCCTGACACAGAAGCTTCCAGCCAAGCGATTCGCCCCAGCACCCAAGCACGTAGCATCGAGGAGCTCATGGCTGACGCAGAAACAGCCACGCTGGATCGCGACTTCAAATCAGCCATCCGTAAATACTGGGCCGCCATCAGTATCGCGAACAACCGCGCCGACGTCTGGAACCTGCTTTCCCGCGCCTACCTAGTCGACGGGCAACTAAAAAATGCCGAAACCACCGCCCTTGAAGCGGTCCGCCTAGAGCCTCGCGAAGTCGCCTACACACTCGATTACTTGCGTGTTGCACAACGCTCCAAAGAGCCTCAGGAGTTCCTGACCGAGCTCGAAACCGCCTTCGACCGCTTTCCCACCAGCCCCGAAATCACGCTCTCACTCGCGCGCGGCCACGAACGTATCTCCAAGGACTATCCCACCGCCCGCAATCTTTACCTACGATTCATCGACACCGCACCGAGGCACCCACTCATCCCCGAGGCACGTGCCGCAGTCGATCGACTCCGCTAGGCCACCTTCCATCTCAATCTAAATCTCTAAGCTCAACCCGCGCAGCGCGCGATTATTTCACTTATCTCCCTTGGCACGCGTTAAACAAAGCTCCATCGAAGCCATCAAACACCAAGTCAACTTGGTCGATGTCGTCTCCCCCTATGCCCAACTCAAAAAAGCTGGGCGCTCATGGAAAGGACTCAGCCCTTTCACACAGGAAAAAACAGCATCCTTCTACGTCCACCCCGATCGCGGCTTTTATAAATGCTTCAGCACCGGCGAAGGTGGCGACTGTTTCACCTTTATCATGAAACAGGAAAACCTCGAATTCATCGAGGCTGTCGAGTTTCTCGCCAAGAAATTTAATATCACCCTCGAATACGAGGCCGGTGGCCCCTCGCGCGAAGAGATGTCGCTGCGCAAGCAAATCTTCGAGCTCCACGAGCTCGCCACCACTTGGTTCCACCAACAGTTTCTTGAATCGAAAGAAGCGGGCCCCGTGCGCGATTACTGGAAGAACCAACGCGGCTTCACGCCCGAAACCGCCAAAGAAGTTAAAATCGGCTATGCCCCTGCCGCCCGCGAAGCTTTCGCACTCTACTGCAAAGAGCGCAAGGTCTCCACCGCGGCTATGCTGCAGTCGGGGCTCTTTTTCGCCCGCGAAGGGGAACGTAACCACGAATATTTCAAATCCCGCTTCCGTGGACGGCTCATGATCCCCATCCGGGACGTGCAAGGACGCGTGGTGGCCTTCACCGCACGCCAGCTGCCTCAGACGCCAGAGGACGATCCCGCCCGCGAGGCCAAATACGTCAACTCCCCCGAGACTCCGATCTTTCATAAAGGCCGCATCCTCTTCGGCATGGATCACGCCCGCACTCACCTCAAAGACGGCGAGAGCTTTCTCTTAGTCGAAGGCCAGCTCGACGCGATCCGCTGCTGGTCCGTCGGCCTCCACACCGCCGTCGCTCCGCAGGGCACCGCCATCACCGACGACCAAATGCACCTACTGCGCCGCTACGAGCCGAAAAGTATCGAGTGCTTGCTCGATGGCGACGCCGCAGGCCGTAAAGCCGCACTGCGCGCAATGCCACTCGCCTTTAAGGCGGGCCTGGAATTTCGCTTTTTATTGCTGCCAGAGAAGGCCGACCCCGACGACCTCTTGCGCGAGCAAGGCGCCGCAGCCTTGGAGCCACTACGCCAAAGCTCCAAAAGCGGCATCGAGTTACTGGTGGCCGAGAGCCTGCCCGCAGGGCGCAGCCCCACCACCAACGAAAAGACCACCGCCCTGCGCGCGGTCTTCGACCTACTGCACCACGTGCCTTCCGAAGTCGCACGCGAAGATTACATCCGGATCGCGGCCCGCCTCGTCAATGTCGACCCCATGGCCGCACTGCGTGACTTCCAAAAAGTGCCCCCGCCGCGCCCGGCATTTCAGCGTGAAGAAGCCGCACCCGCGCCCAAGGCAACCCGAGACCCGCTATTGACACAAGCCACTTGGGAGCTACTTTGGCTCGTTTTACATCATCCGGAACACGCTCAGAAGCTGTCAGAAATTATTGATTACGAATGGATTAATACAGACTCCACCACAGGCAGGCTGCTCTCACGCCTACTCGCTGAGCTACGCGAAGGGATGATTGAAAGTGTCGATCAGATAGAAAATATCATTGATACCATTGAAGAACGTCAACTTTTAGCCGATATTCACTCCCGCGAACTCAGCATCGAAGCGCCCGCCAAACAAATCGTATCCTGCCTCGAACGCCTCCGCCGCAATCATGTAGACGCCCAGATTAAACAATTGAAACAACAGATCATTAACGCAGCTCCCGAATCACAGATAGACCTGATGCGTGAGCAAAAAGCACTCATTCGCAATATCGCGCAGCCCCTCCAACTCACACTTTAAGACCGCACCACCTTACGAAACTAATTATGCCAGCCGCGAAAAAGAAAACCGTCACCAAAGCTCCCGCCAAGAAAACCGTCGCCTCCAAGAAGGTCGCCGCTAAAGCGATCAAGAAAAAAGTTGTGATCGACGATGAGACAGACGACGCCAAGCTCGCCGCCGCCACCGAGAAGGCTGCCAAGAAGCGCAAACTATCTCCCAAAGCGCAGGAGAAACTCAACGAGCGTATCCGCAACCTGATCCGCCTCTCGAAAGAGCAGAGCTTCCTGACCTACAAGGATATCAACCAAGCACTGCCCGATTCCGTCAACAACCCCGACGAAATCGAAAACGTAATCTCCATCCTCCAGAATCTGGAAGTTGAAATCTTGGACGACAACGAAGTCGATGCCTTCAAGGCACGCCAGGAAGAGACCGAGGAAAAGGAAGTCCGCACCTCGCAAAACGACATTCTCGACGATCCCGTCCGAATGTATCTCAAGCAAATGGGCCAAGTGCCCCTCCTCACACGTGAAGAAGAGGTCGCCATCTCCAAGCGTATCGAAAAGGCCGAGCTGAAAGCACAAGACGCCCTGTTCTCCACTGCGCTCACACTCGAATTTCAAAACAACGTCGTACAAAAGCTCCTCAACCGTGAGGAACGCTTCGACCGCGTGGTACTCGATAAAAAGATCGAGAGCCGCGAAGCCTACTTTAACAGCTTACCCAAGCTACTCGAAGAAGCACACCGCCTAGGCGAGCGCATTTACGCCGCATGGGACAGCCACGTCAATGCCAGCAACGAGTCCAACGCCAAGCGCGCACGCACTCGCATGGTCAAATACGAAGAAGAGCTGCGCAAGGTGCTACGTAAATACTGCCTCAAGCTCAAATGCTTCGAAGATTTCCTCAATAATCTAACACCGGTCTACCGCGAAGTATCCAATCTCTACGACGACCTCGCCGATGCCGACATGGTCTCTGCCCGCCGTAAGACCAAGGTCGACGTCCAAGCCACCGAGCAGCGCCTCGAAGAAATCAAGGCTGAGTTCAAAATGGATGCCCGCGAATTCATGGAGATCATCCGTGAAGTGCGCCTCGGCATGCGGGAAGCACACAAGGCCAAGACTGAGATGGTGGAAGCCAACTTGCGCCTCGTAATCTCGATCGCCAAGAAATATACCAACCGCGGCCTGTCTTTCCTCGACCTCATTCAAGAAGGCAACATGGGCCTGATGAAAGCAGTTGAGAAGTTCGAATACCGCCGCGGCTATAAGTTCTCGACCTACGCGACTTGGTGGATCCGCCAAGCGATCACCCGCTCCATCGCCGATCAAGCACGCACCATCCGGATTCCCGTGCACATGATCGAGACCCTGAACAAGGTCATGCAAGTGCAGAAACAACTGCTGCAAGAACTCGGCCACGAACCGACTGCGGAGGAAGTTGCCGACGAAATGAACCTTCCGATCGAGCGCGTCCAGTCCATCATGAAGATGGCCCAGCAACCGATTTCCTTACAAAGCCCCGTGGGCGACTCCGATGACACCAACTTCGGCGATTTCATCGAAGACAAAGGCGCGGAAAATCCTTACGACATGACCGCCTACAGCCTGCTGCGCGAAAAGATCACCGACGTGCTCGACTCGCTCACAGAGCGCGAACGCCGCGTGCTCTCGCTCCGCTTCGGCCTCGCCGACGGCTACTCCCGCACATTGGAAGAAGTGGGCCGCCAATTCAAAGTCACCCGTGAGCGCATTCGCCAAATCGAGGCCAAGGCCCTGCGCAAGATGCGTCACCCGACACGCATCCGCCAACTACACGGCTTCTTCGAGGGCGACATCAACCTCGAAAAACCTGGCATGGACAGCATCAAAAGAGAAAACGCCAAACATAAATAAGATCGTAAAGGCCCTCATTTTCCATGAGCCTCACTAAGACAGTCATCTATCTGTAACAAAAATATGCGTCATACATCTCTACTTCTCCTTGCACTCGCTGCCGGCTCTCTCCCAATTCTCAGTGGTTGTGGTGGGCATAACGGCGTCCGCATAACCGAAGGCGATCAGCAGATCGGCGCCGCGCAAACGGGCACTGTGATTCCTGTAAGCTCCGCCACAGTTGTGCATGTCAATGTGTTCGAACGCCTCGCCACGCTGCGTAACGCACGTGGATTCACTGAAGGCGCCTTCCTCATCACACGCGACAACACAGGCAAGCAGACTGCGACGCTCAAAGCCCGCGCGCAACGCGAAGGCCTACGCACTGCCGACATTCTCGAAGGCCTACCTGACATTAACGATCGCGCAGAAACAGTCAGCGCCAGCGAAAGCGCCCGCCTCAGCAAAATCTACCGCGACCCGATCCAAGAATAATTCTATCACCACAGCGGCCTACCGCAACTAGCCGCAACAGGGCGACCAACTGCCCGCTTTAAGTCCACATCTCAATCAGCACGCTCCAATGAGTTCACTCGCCTTTATCCAAAATATAAATGGTCCGGAAATCCTCCTGATCTTCCTGATCGTCTTACTGCTCTTTGGAGCCAAACGCTTACCAGAGCTGTTCAAGTCCTTCGGCAAATCAATTCGTGAATTCAAAAAAGCCACCTCTGAGATCGAAGAGGATGTGCGCAACGCGATGGAAGAAGAGCCGCGCAAGCCTGAGCCAACCGCACCCGCTGCAGCACCCAAGCAAGTCGAGTCTGCCAACAGCGACGAGACAAAGGCGGATAAGGCTTAAGCTGATTTAAACTGATCCAAGGCCGCCAAAGCACGTGCGCGGCCCGCTTGGTGATCGATAATCGGCTCTGGGTAGTCCTTGCCGAGCTCCACACCAGCGTAATCCAAAACTCCGTCGGGTGCCTCCCATGGGGTATGGATGTACTTCGCCGGCAGCTTCTTGAGCTCAGGCACGAAGCGCTTCACGTAACTGCCGTCGGGGTCAAATTTCTGCCCCTGGATGATTGGGTTAAACACTCGAAAATACGGAGCGGCATCGGCCCCGCAGCCACCACTCCATTGCCAGCCCAAGGTGTTACTGGCAAGGTCGGCATCCACCAAAGTATCCCAGAACCACTTCGCCCCCTCCTGCCAGTTGTGCAGCAAGTGTTTCACCAGCAGCGAAGAAACAATCATGCGCACCCGATTGTGCATCCAACCGGTTTGCCAAAGCTGGCGCATGCCTGCATCCACGATTGGGTAGCCGGTGTGGCCCGTTTGCCAAGCTTTCAGCGTAGCTGCATCGTGCTCCCAGGGAAAATCCGTATACTCCTCGCGCAGCGGTGTATCCGGCGTATGCGGGAAGTGGTAGAGCACGTTGTAAGCAAATTCGCGCCAATAGATTTCTTTCAGATAGACCTGTGGCCCCTTCGCACGTAAATCACATTGCTGCTTGAGCCGGTGCGCAATTTGTCGCGGTCCGATTTGCCCCCACTGCAAATAAGGCGAAAGACAAGAGGTGCCGTCGTCATCGGGGCGGTCTCGCGCACAATCGTAGTTTTCCACCGCAGCGGCGAGAAAGGTATCCAAGCGTTTCATCGCGCCCGCCTCACTAGGGTCCCAGTGCGCATAAAAGCTGCGATACCACTGCACTTTCGGTAGTAAATTGAGCGCCTCCAATGGCGTCGACTGCGGGTAGCGCTCTGGGAACTGCACAGCCGGCCAATCCGGCTCAGCCAAAACCGGTAGCTCGCGGTCTTTGACCTTTTTCCAATAGGGCGTATACACCTTGTATGGCTGCCCGCTTCCAGTGGCCGCAGTATGCGGCTCATTGAGTAAGCTACTATTGAAACTCTCCACCTCGACTCCATCTTCACGTAGCGACCGCTTGATCTCCGCATCCAACTCACGCAAGGGGGATTCATAGCGACGATTCCAATAAATGCGGCGAGCCCCCGTCTTTGCGATAATGTCACGCAAGTGCTGCAAGCTGGATCCCTCACGCAGAATCAACTTTCCCCCACGCTCTTGCAAAGACTCGCCCAAGCCAGCAAGCGCCTGGTGCAACCACCACTTTGAGGCCGCACCGGGCGCCCAATCGCCCGCCTCCTCAGGCGCCCAGATAAAAACAGGCACGATCGGCGCCCCCCGCTCAATGGCGGCTTCGAGCGCGGAATTATCAGCAAGTCGCAAATCCTTGCGAAACCAAAGTATTGTAGCAGGTGTGGGCATTACGACTAAGCGGACTTTGGCCGTAAACATTACAGCTCTAACAACGCTATTACAAAAATAATGTCTTCGTGCTAAACCAGCACGAGTGCGCAGCGACTGCCAATGCAGAACTAGGCAGCCTTAGTTTACGTATACCAAGCACGCACTATGAAACGGCTGCAAAAGGGATTATAACTGTATTTTTAGTCAAATACTCATCGCCCCAATCACACCCCACTTATGTATTTTAACAAAATCCCCCCCGCGGTTAACTTCATCCGACAGGCCAGCAACGATCAAGCAGCACAACGATCAAGTGAACTAACGCAACTAGGTGAGGATGTTTTTCGTTATCGCATTGAATCTTCACAATGGGAGCAAAAGAGCCAGGCACAGCTAAACCTCGACTGTTTTAAAGACGAACAGGTGCGTGCACAGCTCTCAGAACATCCACACTGCGGCCTGACGCTACAGTTCAAAGGGCACACACTTTTACGTTCATTTCCACAGCGTGAATTTGGAACCTTAGGTCAAAAATGGGCGATGTCTTTTGAATATAATACCAATATGCGCTTTTATGGATTGGGCGAAAAAAATGACCGTCTCGAGAAAACTGGTGGCATATACAAATTCTGGAATACCGATACCATTGGCGATTTTGGCACTACGCGTGTTCGCACTGAACCGACGGACCCCATGTATGTTTCAATTCCATACCTATTAATCACTCAAGATGTAGGCTGCGTAGGCATTCTAATTAATAATCCGCACGCAACTTTCATGAACCTCGCAGCCAAAGAGAATATCGCGAACCTACTAGACGCCAAAGATAACGAACAGCAGACGATCCACCTTGGCGCATACGATGGCACACCGGAAATTTATTTCATCGTCGGCGAGTCGCCTCGTGCGGTCACGCGTAAGCTACAACGCCTATGCGGCACCACTCCACTGCCCCCGCTATGGAGCCTAGGCTATCAACAATGCCGTTGGGGCTATCGAGACCTCGATGATCTCGAAGCTTTGGACAAAAAATTCGATGAACTAGAGATCCCCTGCGACGGCCTATGGTTAGACATAGACTATATGGACGCTTACAAAGTATTTACTGTAGTGAAAGACGGATTTGAGAATCATCGCAGACGAATTAAAGCGCTTCAGGACAACGGCCGAAAGATCGTGCCGATCATAGACCCTGGCGTTAAATACAGCGAAGGCTACCCGACCTTCGATAGTGGTCGCGAAAATGATGTCTTCTGCAAGACATCTGACGGGCACATCTATTCGGGCTTTGTATGGCCTGGTCGCACGGCTTTTCCGGACTATTCGCAAGAAAGCGCACGTGAATGGTGGGCGAAGCAATTAGAGCAATACACCACAGAATACGCCTTCGACGGGTACTGGCTCGACATGAACGACCCATCAACTGGTTCTGCCGAACTGGAAGACATGTGTTTCAATCACGCGCAAGATAGCCACAGTTGCTTCCATAATCAATACGCCTATGGGATGCAACAGGCCTCTCGTAAGGGCTTAAGCGCCGCCATCCAACAAAAGCGTCCTTTCATATTAAGTCGCAGCGGCTTTATCAGCAGCTCGCGCTACTCCGCCATCTGGACTGGCGACAATTGGTCCAACTACTTCCACCTCAAGGCGAGCATCAATATGTCACTCAACCTCTCTCTGTCAGGCATTCCATTTAATGGACCTGACGTGCCAGGCTTTGAAGGTGACGCGACCCCGCAACTCGCAGTCGACTGGTTTAAAGCGGGCTTCTTATTCCCCTTCTTTCGCAACCACTCCGCCGCCAACACCAGGCAACAAGAGCCATGGGCCTTCGAAGATCCCTACCGGCAAGTCATCATTCATTACATACGACTACGCTACAAACTACTCCCTTACCTGTATCACTTATTCATGGAGCATGCGGACCACGGTGACCCGATGCTGCGCCCGCTCTTTTACGAGTTCTCACATAATGAGCCGCGCTTCGATCAGCTGGAAGATCAGTTTATGGTGGGCCCCGCGATTATGCAGGCACCCTTCGTCCATGAGGGCGAGAAAACCCGCTCCATTCTTTTACCTGCTGGTAGCTGGTGGGATGCTCGCAGTGGCCGATGGCTAGCAAAACAAAGTGAGCTCAATATACATGCAGACTTAGAAAGCACTCCGCTATTTATTCGCGATGGAAGTATTGTAGCAATGCTCCCTGGAGAAAGAAAAAGCCAGCAGTCCGACCTATCCGACATTGAGTGCCATATTTTTATCAGCGAAGACTATCAAGCCCCTGCCACATGGACCTATCGTTTTGATAATGGTGAAACAGTCGATGCGCCACAATCAAGGCTGACACTGCAATTTAAGCAGGAGGGTGAGAGCTTAATGGTGACTTGCCAGGAGCTCGCGTTGGAAAACAAAACTCTGAACATACGCTTCGTCACACACGGCAAATTTAATGAGCTACACTTGCAGAAATCGACGCAATGCACAAAACTCCTTCAGGAGCCATATCCCATTCGCCTGACTGGCTCAACAATTACAGCGCAGGCAACCGCCCCCATCACATTCAAGGATCCAAACTAGATCGTTAAAGTAAGTTCTGCGGACCTAGCGATTCGCCGTCACAGCCACACCCCCATCCCCCCTGAGAATACCCAACATGACCGCCCGCAAAAAAAATGCGTTTACACTCATCGAACTGCTCAGTTCCATTGCCCTCATAACGATACTATTAGGCATACTCATTGCCGCCATCGGGCGTGTTCAGCGAGAAGCACGCAAATCAGTCTCGAGCAGCAACATTAGGCAGATAGTCCTATCAATGCACCTCTACGCGACTAGCAACAATGGCTATCTGCCGTATCAAATGGACCCCGATAACAATCGGGACTGGAGTGGCATTCTTGTTGACGAAGAGTTGCTGCCTGAAGGCGAAGTGTTTCAATCTCCAGAAGACAATTTTACGCGCCGCTTTGAAGGACAAGTTAGAAGCTATGCAATCAACTCTTCCAAGTGGACTTACCTAGAAAATGGTTACAAGAGCCCTTGGCCGAAAGACCGACAAGCCAAGCCCAGCAAGGCTAGCCTCATCCCACCCAATATCATTTTAGTCGCTGAAAACTTTGGAGGCGCCGCAGACAACACGGGTGCCAATGTCGGCGTTGCTGAATTTGAAGGCCTGGACGCACTCACACGCGATTTTTACGACGAACAAGGCGCTTTTTACGGACTTGCAGATGCAAGCGTCATTTTCAAAAGCAGCGCAGAGATGAACGAATACCGAGCCGACACCGACTACGCTGGCAACCCCCTCGATCCGTGGAAATGGAAGAATTAACCCCGAATACGTATAATCCCGATGAACAAACAACTCTCCTTCCTACTGCTTACACTCCTCAGCTACTGCCAATTACAAGCAAAGGTCTCCGACATCTCGCTCACTCCTGAGAACTGGGAAACAGAAACAAGTACGATCCTAAAACCCAAGGGCAGCTCACTCACTGCCAAATCAATGAACAGCAGCATCTGGCTATCTCCACGAGATCAGTTGGAATACGGGGACAATTTAAGCGCTCAACTCAAATATGCGCTGCGCTCGGGGAACTTAGTCGTTCAAGCCAACTGGTTCAACGATTCGGGTGAATACCTGAAGACCACAGAATTGCATCGCACAAACTCCGAAGCGACACGCACTCAATTTGAGATCAGTAAACCGATAGAGCTTAATGACAATGCAAGCTATTACCGCCTAAAACTATGGGTAGAGGCGGACATGCCAAATTTACAAATCGAAGCCTTTGCAATCGTTGCGAGCGGAGATCAAAATCAGACCCTCCTTAAGAGTCGTTCAGACTTCGAGCCTTCAACAGATATCTCAATTCACCTTGAGAAGGATGGCGCATTACAATTGGACTTAATCAATCCTGAGAGCGTCCAAAGCGTCCATACTAAAAAGCGCTATTCAATCGAGGAACAAGGACAGCTTCATTTACACTTAGATCACGTTACGTCGAGCTCCGCATTCTCAATGCAATTACTATTATGGGACGGATCTGGCTCCTACAAGGGCTATATCGACGTCATAAAAGATGCAACAACTCCCCAAATAACTCATATAAACCTAACAGATTACGACCTGCCACATGGCTCCATGCACTATAGTATAAAATTATGGCTCTCAGGAAACGCTCACACATCCGCAGAGCTAAGGATCGCACCCAGTAAATAAGCTTCGTCAGCAAGCATCTCAAAATTCAGCACGCCGACACCGTCTTTACGTCTTAAACGTGGCTAAATTCACCTCATCAACAACACCCCACTCACTGCCGCTAAACTCACTCGCGACAAGCTCGCCGACTACAGAGATTCCAAGTAGTCAGGCTGTGCCACAGTCAAATCACTGACCTGCTCCGCAAGCTGCCTTACATTTTTCGGCACCTCTGACAATTGAGCTTCATTAGCCGAGCCCAGATAACGCTTCAAAGGCTCACGATTATCTTCGAGATTTACCGGACGTCCTGTATGCTCCCCCCACCATGTTTCAATGGCATCGATGTACTGATAGCCTAAATCGACTGTCGGCTCTAGCGCGGTGCCTTCATTAAAATCATTCCAGGTAATGAGTTGAATCACTTCAGGGTCTCCACGCCAAGAACGCAGAAAAGTGTCGCGAAGTGTGGACAAACCTTCTCTAGGTAAGGCTCGACTACCATTTCCCCATCCATTCACTCCCGAATCATCGAAGCCTGGAGCGATCATGTTCATAAAAAAATCCATTTTTCCAAGATCAACCAGACTTCTAGAATAGTCGGCGAAATCTTCAATGTAGGTCGTATCCTTGGTCCACCAAATATAGTTGGCTTCAACCCCGGGATGGTATTCTGGGTTTAAATTTTGCCGTCCATAAACAACTGGCTGACTCAAAGCAGCAAAGATCTGCTCCCACTCTTCCGGCAAGATGTTGCGAGCACCTAGTTCGTCTGAGCCCCAAAAGTTAAATTGAAATATAAAAGGCTCACCATTACGCTTCAAATACGCGGGATGCCCCGCGTATTCATTTAGTAGGTACGACAGATCCTCGGTTGCGGTCTGAACAATATCTTCACGAGTCTTAGGTTGACGATACGGCTGCCAATTCAGCTTTTCTTCATAGCAAATCGCAATCTTAAGGCCGACCTCTTGCGCTAAATCTAAAATTTGTGGAATCACAGCATCCACATCACTGCCCGGCCCATACCAAATCACGAAGAAGGCCTCAATACCAACAGCCTTAGCAGTCTCCAAATGATAGCGGATCACCTCGCGATTGTCCGAACTATACGCTCCGATCAGTGGATATTGCACTGAAGCCACATCACGCAGACCACTGCCCAGGCGTCGCTCAGGATCTTTCACAAAGTCTCCATTCCGCCATTCCCAATGTTTCCACGCGGGTAGCTTACGCGCACTCGTATGCGGATTATTAAACCAAGGCATATAGTGCGCAGCGAGCACGGTTTGCGCCGGCCCGACGTTCCAGCCAGTTTCATGACTCTCATTCACATCTGGCGACTCGCCCACAGAACAAGCAGTTAAAGCCAGTGACAGTGCACTCAGCCCGCAAGAAAGGCAGTAAGAAGTATTTGATATATATGCCATAAAAGAAGCGCGAGCCCGAATTCACGGACTCGCGACAGGTATTTCGGTGCCAATAAAATTAGTCACGATGGCGGCGACGTAAAAATATGCTAACGAGCGCGAGCCCTCCGAACATCAGTGCCGATTGACTCGGCTCTGGAACCGCGGCGACTTCAGTGAAGCTAAAGCCACTATTCACGTCTCCTTGCGTGCGGAAGCGAACATAATAACTTTCAGCACCAACGATCCCCTCGGATGTCGCAAAATCTGCAATATTATCGCTAGTGCCCGCGGTGCTATTCGAGAATGCTATCAGGTTTTTCTCATTGATATAGTCCCCGAGGGAATCAAAAAACAAGATATTAACTTGCCACTGACCATCTCCAATCTGAGCAGAGGGCGTGATATTCAAAACATTCTGCTGATCCACCTCAAACAGTGATAAACGCGTCGAAGCACCGATGTACCAATCCGCCCCAGCATCGCCACCAGAATCAGTACGCGTCAAGCTGACGAGATCTCCGTCGGAAGACGATACCATGTTGCCAAAGGATGCAAAATTGCTGGCATCGGCTCCAGTATCGGTAAATGAAGCAGCCTGCAAAGACATTGCAGAGGCGGCGAATAGGGTGAGTAGTGATTGAGTATTTTTCATTTTTTATTTCATTTAGGGGTTACACTTTGAATCAACGGTCGTTCGAATGATTCATAAATTTTTTCGGCGAACAGCAACACAACCTGGGCTATTCCTCATAGGTATCATAGTAGGAAAAGACTTTGAGCTTTCGTTTGAAATCATCTAGGGACAGAGGTTCTAACACCCGAATAAGCACCTTTTTCACTTCCGAAGGAAAGAGCTCGAAGGCATTGTCCGAAGCTCGAAATTCCAGGGCATCATCCAAATTGAGGAAGACTTGATAGGCGATCACATCAGACTGCAAGGTAAGCTCAAATTGCTGAGCGGCCAATTCAACGACCTCCAACTGATAACTAGGCTTTTGAAATTCTAAATGGCGCGGTGCAGAAAAGAAGGTGGTATTACAACTCTCCTCATTATCAGGAGCTGAAAGGCGCGTGCGAAGCACCAAATCATCTCGTCCATATTCCTGAATCGCGGCCTCACAATCAACGGTGTCATACAACTTGGCCTCTCCTGCCAGCAGCTCGACGACTCCACCGCCGTCAGCCACTTGCTTGCCGCTTTGTATACTCCAGAGAGCCCAAGATAATTCCCCAGTAACCGAACAGGGACCATCGTAAATAGTGTGCACCTCCATCGCATTGATGTCACTCACACGATAATTATTGCTCCAAATCACCGTCTCTTCGCCGACGCGCTTTACGGAAACCAACAGTGGAGCAAAGAACCGCCGTGCCGCATATTGTAGCACCTTCCAGCGTCCGCCAAAATCAAGACTCGACCAAGAAGCAACTGGCCAACAATCGTTTAACTGCCAATAAAGCGCTCCCATTGTACGAGGCATATTACGGCGCATGTGCTCAATACCGAAACGTAAACAATAGGCTTGGTTCAGCTGCGATAAATAAACTGTCGACTCGTAATCCTTAGGGAAGCGATACAGAGTGGATATATAGTGAAAGATAATCTCATTGCCGCTACCATTTTTTTGGTGACAATTCATATCAGGGCTAAAAATATTCCGACTTTTGGTGAAAGTAGCCGCAGTTTCAGGCCATGGATATGCTTGCATACCAAATTCCGAAAAGAAGCGGTGCTCAAGCGCTTCATAAGCTTCGACTGGCTGACGCGCGGCCCATACGCCCCAGAAGTGGGTATCGCCAGAATCCACATTATCTGTAAACCCCATCGGGTCTTGAGGATTCCAACCTGAGCTGGGCCAATAAGCACTGGCCCCACCATGTGTTTCGATCACCTCAGGTAAGATCTCATGAAAGAGCTTCACATAAGCCTGCGCCTCTTCTGGGTGATCACGCATCTTTTCCCAGTGCATTTGCACAATCTCATTATTACCGCACCAAAGTGCGAGATGACTATGATTCCTTAAACGACGGACTTGGTAAACCGCTTCTTCACGCACCGATGCTAAGTAGGCTTCATCCCCCGGATACGTCCAACAGGCGAACATAAAATCGTGCCAGATCAATAGGCCATTCTCCAGGCATCGTTGAAAGAAAGTATCACTCTCATACACGCCTCCGCCCCAAACACGAATCATGTTCATGTTGGCATCACGCGCAGAATCAAGCGCATCCATTGCCAATTCTTCACCTTCATTCACAAAACAATGTGAAGGAATCCAATTGGCTCCTTTAGCAAAGATCACGCGACCATTGACCTTGAACTGAAAGCTCTCGCCCCACTCGTCCTTTTGGCGGTCGAGCAAGACTTCACAAAGCCCCAAAGCTTGACTGCGCGAATCCAAGAGCGCACCTGCTTCATCAGTCAGTTCCAACTCAAGTCTATAAACAGGCTGTGCCCCCTGCCCATTTGGCCACCAGAGCTCTGGTTTTTCAACCATCAACACCAAGCCTTCTACTTCTCGGCTTGAGCTTTCTGCAACAATGACATCCCCGAACAAAAGACGTGCAGTGCACAAAGTGGACTCCCCAGCTCCTAGTAACTCAGGAATTACCCGCACACTCACTCCAGCAGGAGAATGTGTTTGTTCCACTTTATAATCCTCAATTCGTGCACTTGACCAAGCTTCTAAATAAATATCACGCCAAATACCACTGCTTGCGAAACGTGGCCCCCAGTCCCAACCAAAGGCACATTGCTGCTTTCGAATCTGCTGCCGGCCGCCAATCGGATCACATGCGATCGGGCTCAAAGGTTTACCTTCCCTAGCACGAATGTAATCCATCGGGTTCGCAAAACGAACCAACAACTGATTTCCCTGTTTCTTAAGTAAACCACCTACAGGACAGCGCAGCCCCACAAACATATTGCTGGTCTCCGCGATCACCTGCCCATTCAAGCTCACTGTCGCCAATGTATCCAAACCATTTGCAACTAAATCGATATGATCTGCAGCTAACAACGCATCCGAAGCATCGAACTCTGTAGAATACTCCCAATCGCACTCCTCAATCCACTGCAATTGCGCCTCGTTTTGACCATAAAATGGATCTGGAATCAGCCCCTCACGATGCAAGTCTGTGTGCACACAACCTGGCACCTTAGCAGCATATCGAACAGACTCATCGCATCGACCAAAAGTCCAGCCAGAGTGAATTTTAAAAGAAGTAATCATGTGTGGAGCCCCCCAGCGCAGCGTATGTCCAGCAAGCGATCAACGAATTGGGGGTATTAGTATTAATAGGGTATCGAAACGAATCAGTTCACCTTACAGTGCAATATTGACTAAAATAATAAAGCAAGTTGGAGGTTTACGTAAAGCGACTGATAACATATCATGCCATCAATCTCCATAAACAAGGTTCAACATGCCCCCAAAGGTCAGCCTCCAAAATATAGCCGACGCCATTGGCGTCTCCAAAATGACGGTTTCACTTGCCCTAAGAAAGCACCCAAAGATACCGGAAAGCACGCGACAGCGAATCACAGCTAAAGCTGAAGAAATGGGCTATCTCCGCAAGCCTGAGATTTCAAAACTAATGGCTGCAATACGCAAAGAAAATGCTAGCGAGCGCGGCTTGCCACTGGCTTATATCACAACAGGCAGCCATCCCAACGAATGGAAGAAATCCGCCACCGAACTCAAATACTGGGAAGGTGCCCACAAACAGGCCAAAGCTTACGGATACTATTTAGATACGTATTGGCTCAACGAGCCAGGCATGACCGAGCAGCGGATGAGCAAAATCCTGTGGAGCCGAGGCATACAAGGCATCATATTACACCCATTTTCTGGCTCGTTGTCCAAACAGGACGCAAGACCGCCGCTAAATATCATGTGGGAGCGTTTCGTCACGGTCGCAATGAGTGACACATTTATGAATCCCATTTTAAACCGAGTGATTCATGATCACTACACATCGATTCTCTTAGCAATGGAATCGCTCACTCAAAAAGGCTACACGCGAATTGGCTTTTGCCTATCCGAGGATATGGACTTGCGTGTCAATCAACGCTGGCAAGCAGGCTTTCGTGTCTACCGCGCCAACCACCCAATCGCCCGCATCGAACCTTTAATCTTAAAACATCCTGACACGGCCTCGATCGGTAAATGGATTCAAAGTAAACATCTGGATGCAGTCATCGGAGCCAGCAGTCAAATGCCTGAGCATTTACGGCTACTAGACATCCAAATCGGCACAGACCTAGCCTACGCGGACCTCGACCTCGACTTTGAAAATCCAGCCTACAATGGCATTAGCGGAATCGATCAAAATTCGAATATGCTAGGGATTGCCGCAGTCGACCTATTAATGTCTGGTATTCAGCGCAATGAAAATGGAGTGCCCAAAATCCCACTGACTATTCAAGTGGAAGGGAGCTGGCAAGACCGAGGCAGCACGCCGAACAAGAAATAGACATCGCTTTCTTGCAATATCTACGCGCAATCACACATTTCGCCCAATGGACACTACCACCGCAATTCACCAACGACGCTCCGTCAAACACTACGATCCGAATCATCAGATGTCGGAAATCGAGATCCAAGAGCTGCTGGAGCAAGCGCTGCTCTCCCCCACCTCCTTCAACATGCAAAACTGGCGTTTTGTGGTGGTGACCGACCCCGAGAAACGCGCCGCCATCCAAGCAGCCGCTTGGAATCAAGCTCAGGTCACAGAAGCCTCCATCACCATCCTTCTCTGCGCAGACCTACATGCACACGAAAATGCAGAACGCTACTGGGTCAACGCACCCGCGCCCGTGCAAGAAATGCTGGTCCCAATGATTGCTCCCTTCTACGGCAGCAACCCTCAACTGCAGCGCGACGAAGCCATGCGCTCAATCGGCATCGCCTCGCAAACACTCATGCTGGCCGCCAAGTCGATGGGCTACGACTCCTGCCCCATGATTGGCTTCGACCCCATCAAGGTCGGCGAAATCATTCAACTGCCCGAAAATCACGTCATCGGCATGATGATCACTGTCGGCAAAGCGATCAAAGACGCCAACGCACGTGGAGGGCAGCTCCCCTACGAAGAAGTCGTCTTCCGCGACAGCTTCCCCGCATAGCCGCAGCATTCCACTAATTTTGACTAAAAAAGTTTTGCTTCTCCAGCAGCACAACCGTTCACTCCTCAGATGTACGAATTATCCGGAACAGTAAAAGTAATTTTCGACGAACAAACCTTTGGCAGCGGCTTTAACAAGCGCGAATTTGTCGTCACCACCGCCGACGACAAATATCCACAAGACATTAAGTTCGAGTGCCTTAAAGAAAAGGTCGAACTGGTCAACAAGCTCAAGACCGGCGACAAGGTCAAAGTGACCTTCGACATCAATGGTCGCGAGTGGAACGAGAAATACTTCGTCAATCTCAAGGCTTTCCGCATTGAAGCCGCAGGCGCAGCCGGCGGCAACAGCGATGAGCCCCCCCCATTTGATCCCTCCGACGAAATTTTGGACGAAGAGCCTCCTTTTTAAGCGGCTTAAACGCAGCAAAGCGCGCCAAAGTCCCACAAGCCACAAGCCCGTGTCTGCCCGCCCTCACTGAGGACTTAGCAGCGGCAACGGCCCCGCTCACTTAAACACGAGCGGGATAGAATTCAAAAAAACGGCCCCTCCTCACGACTCAATATGAGTTGCAAGGAGGGGCCGTTGTGTAAAATAGTCGCTAGAAGCAGGCCTTAAGAACGCTTCGAGCGCTTAAATCCGACATACGACAAGCCCAGTAGCCCAATCAAGAGTGCACTCGTGCTAGGCTCTGGCACGGCAGTCACAACAATATTGTCGAAGGAAACAGCGCCCAACACACCTGCCGTGAGCACACCAGTGGCATGACCTACATACAGATCAATACCGATATTCTCGCCGGCCTCAGCAAAACCTGCAGTGAAGGTGTAGGTAATACTCGTCGTTCCTGCGTCAAAAATGCCTAGGTCCAACAATGAATCACTACCATCCGCATAAATCGTACTCCCCCCACTGCGCAGGCCGATCCCCACTCCAGCGTCTGACAATAAATCGACGCTCAAAATATCCGCCGATGTAAGATCTGCAGTTAAGGTATAGGTCCACCCCTCCACAAAGGTAGCACCAATATTGTTCTGATAAACAGAGGCGGAGCCCATGCCTATAACGCCTCCACCGACATCAGCAGCCACCAGAGCACCGACAGTCGCATCTCCGGTCAGCCCATCCCCAATCACAGCGGAGGGCGCACCTATATCTGTAAGCAAAGCATCACCGGATAAATCGACCCCACTCGCGCTGACTGACCAAGGCCCAGTTCCAAATACTCGATCATAGCTACCGAAAACCCCAACAGCGGGCGTCTCCGTATCGGCATTATCCACGGATGAAAAATCAAAATTTTCCACCGTAATATTGGTCGCCGCACTTGAAACAATTGGAATACTAACGGAAGCTACACATAAACATAACACTGACGAACAGCTCCGATTTAGCAGCAATCCAGACAAGGAGCTTCGACGCTCCTCTCCACTTCGAACATCACATAACGATTCATTCATAACAATCTCTTTCTTTTAGAGTTAACGTTGATAGATCTAGACAAAAATAGCCAATATGGAAAATAAGAGGAGGGTAAAAAATGGCTATGCACACTCGAACAAGAAAAGTCATAGACCCCTCAAGTAACGAGCCGTAAGTAGTACAACATTAGCAGAAGAAATTAGCAATTACTAAAAGAACTATTATCGACCAAGCTCCAAGGTCCCTCAGACTACACGAGGCACCCGCGTGCTTATGATTTACGAATCAAATGCCCGAATTCGCCACATGTATTTGCATAGACAGCACAAGCGCATTAAATACACGATTCACAGCCAAAGAGCGTTGCCAGCAGGCACAAAACACTCGTAAGCTTCACGATTTTTTACAGCAATCACATGAAACGCATCGTCATTATCAACGGGCCGAACCTCGATCGGCTCGGCATACGCGAGCCAAGCATCTATGGCGACCAAACCCTGACCGACCTCGAAAACCTCTTAACCGAAGAGGCAGAAAACTTGGGAGTGCAGGTACAATTCTACCAGAGTAACCACGAAGGCTTTATCATCGATGAAATTGGTGAATACGCCGACTCCGAGGTATTTGGCCTGATCATCAACCCAGGCGCGCTCACTCATACCAGCCTCGCGCTCCACGATGCATTGGCCGGCTGCGACATACCGACGATTGAAGTGCACATCAGCAATATCTACCGCCGCGAGGAAATTCGGAAGCACTCACTCACCGCACCAGCCTGTATTGGCGTCATCTCAGGCCTCGGCTTCGACGGCTATGTCGCCGCACTGCGTCACCTCTCTAAACTCGATTAACACTCGATCCATCTCGATTCACAAGCCGTCGGCACAAGTGCGCCGCAGCCCAAAATCAATATATCAGGCATTCGCCTACAAAATAAAATAAACAAAACACAACATCATGGCAGACGAACCCAAAGGACTCAACAAGCCCGTCAAACTCAAAGCCGAACTGGCATCCTTCCTTGGAGCCACGGAGCTCCCACGCACAGAGATCACTAAGAAGCTCTGGGACTACATCAAAGGCGAAGGCCTCCAGACTAAAACCGAGAATGGTAAGCCTGAAAACGCAGGTAAGTTCATCGTAGCCGACGCGAAATTGCTCCCGATCCTCCGTAACACGAACTCTACCAGCAAGTCCGGTAAAGTCACAGACCTACGCAACCTATCCGAAGGCGAAACCATCAACATGATGCAAATGGCCGCTGTGGTGGGTGCCAACGTCGAGTAAGACGCTCCACATCCCACACTTTCCAACGGCGACCTCACACAGGGTCGCCGTTTTTTTGTGCCACCCTCATGCCGGCGCCCCTCTCGCTACACTGCCTGTAAATGCACCTTGGCGGCGGCCTGATATGCCTGCCGAATCTGCTCACGGTCCCCCTCGCAACTCGCACAAGATTCACTCTTTGCCAGCAATTCTTTAGCAAAACCAGCCAGCACATCACGCCTCGCCCCATCGAGACTGGCGTCGGCTCCGATCTTTTGCAGCGCCAGAAAGATACGACTCACCACATTCACATCCTCACGCCCATAGTGGTGAATCTGCTGGAACGCAACCCGCAGAATCTCTTCAAATGTATGCACCGGCGTGATGACTCGTAGCTTCCCTGCAGCATCGGCTCGATACGACGAGGGAAAGGGCCGGCCAGCCACTGCGCACAAAGAAGTCGCTAAATAGTCGACACACTCGATGGCGGTATGCGGATCATTGATCCCTGGCGACAGAGCACGGATCGCCATTTCCGCCAGCTGCTTGATCGGAAACAACATGTCTTGCTCGCTAGTGGGGAAACGGCCAAAGACAAAACACGCCAACAAGGCATCGGCCAACTCTTCGCTGAGCTCTGTGTCCGAAAAAGCACGGCAGATCATCTCGCCCCGCAGCAAAAAGGCACCCGGCTGCACTTGCAGTTCGAGCACCAATCCCTGCTCGACCGCAAAGTCCAGCAAACGATCGCTACGCACCGCCTGCAAATAGCCCGGCTTCTTCGCGCGCAGGGCACTGGCCTGCTGGCCCTCCAGCGCCGCAGCAACGGCCGCCTCGTCCGCTAAGTGCTCAGGCGTCTCCAGTGGCTGCGCCAAGTCCTCCGGAAAAACCGCGTCCACCAGTGCACTTAAGTCATCGTGCACACGCTCCAAAATCGACTGCACCTGAATCGTGACCGAAATATGATGAATAAAATAAATCATCATACCGATGCAGACCACAGCAGCCAACAGCGCCACCAGAATGGACAAGTGAGGCACAAAATCCACCTCGCCAGAGTGGATATTGCGCATAATCAAGATGCTATATATAAAGCAGCCCGCAAAAGAGCCGATCACAATTTGGCTTGGGCGGTCCTCAATAAAATTCTTCACCAAGCGCGGGCCATACTGCTGCGAAGCCAGAGTCAGCACCACCACCGTGGTGGAAATCAGCACCCCCGCCACCGTAATCATCGAGCCTGCAATAGTGGAGAGCACCGCTCGCGCACCATCAGGACTGCTCGCATAGAGCCACTCGAAATCTTCGAGCCGTTCATTTAGGCCCAACAAGTGATCCGTGCCCGTCAGCACAAAAGCAGTCAGGATCGCCAACAGAAAAAGCCCCGCTGGAATAAACCAAAACGACTGAGTGATACGTCGGAAGAATAGTAGAAAGAGGGACTTGTTCATCGCTAAGCAAGCAGACTAATTCAGATCAAGACTGGCGCCTGACTCGCATTCGCGGGATCGAGCGGACGAAGTGGAGACCTGCGACTGGATTACAGGTGCGGTGCCTGACTTGCCCTCGGGTAATGGCTCGCCGAGATACCAGTCGAGTGTCCAGTCTTCAATTTCTTTCATCTGTTTGGATTTCCCAAAATAAACGCCGCCGAACCCACGACCACCTTCTGTCGGGTAAAAAGTGACGTGAAGATAGCCTTCATATCGAATCTCTATACTCAATTCAAACACAGCATCTCCTTCTATTATTTCCATTTGCTGCCCCGGCAAAATCTCACTTTTCCCATGGCTTTCAGTCTGCGTGACAAAAACGCCTATTTTCGCATCAGGATGGCTCCTGAGGGAGTAAGTTCCTTTGACTATCACAGTCTCGCCAGTCTCAAATCCGGAAGATGATGCCTTCACTTCTTTGATTTCGATGCTATCGCCATATCTAAATAGCTGTGGCCCGATTTTGTAGCCGACATCTCGTAAATCGGCACTCGCTACCAGTGACAAAAGAAAAAGGAATGGGGTTATCACGAGTGCTTTCATTTTATTGGATTTCATTTCGGATAGCCTGAGTCCAGCAGATTGTCACGGCGTAATCAGATGAAGACGGAAGCTGGGAACCGCTTATGACCGCAAATCACACGCTTAGTTAGCACTCAGTCATTTGAGGGTAATTTTGGCAGTCCCCGATCTCTCAGGTTTCACTTCCTTACCGTCCCACTCAAAAATTAAGTTTTCTCCTGCCGTAAACATGACATCCACTTCATTCTTAGGTTTGAGTGTGATATTATCGTTTTCGCTTAGAGTGTCTCTGAGTAATTCCACATTCGTAGTCCTATCTTTGACCAAGACATAAACGTTTCCGCTCGCACGGATCGTGAGCACATGTTCCTGCTGGGCAGGTTCCTCTTCGATGCGATTCGTAGTGTTGTTGTGACTGTTGTCATTCCATACCTTCAATTTAGCGATATCGGCCTCTAAAGTCTCTTCCAGTTGATTCAGGGCATGCTTTTCCTTTTCGAGTTCAATTTCTAATGCTTCAACTTTTTTCTTCTGAAGCACAACACTCATACTGGCTTCGACAATGGCTTTCTCAATTTGGTTTCTTTGCTCTGTCGGGACTTGTGGCTCATTCGCCAAAAGCGGGCCAATTGAAAGTGAGGCGATTAGTATGATGAATTGTAGCTTCATAATTTATTTTGATAAGCATGAGGACAGGCAACCCGCCTGACGAGTTAGAAGTCCTAGTGATTTTTCGAGTTTTACGGGCGGGTTAAATGGGTTGTCTGTGTCGTCTGGATCAGGACTCGAATGTGTAGGATGCCCAGACCGCTCAACTGCACTCATGCTTCCCACTTCGCTCCTAAGCTTCGCAGGACACGGCTGCTTTTCCAGTCCCGACCTTGTCGGGAGAGACCGCAGCGTAAAGGACTGGGTGTGATTAAAAGTGCCGGGAGATCGGGCTCTCTTCGTAGCGGGGTTCTTCAGACCCCGTATCCGCAGCCAAGCAGGCAACTAAGCCAGGCGTCTGACCGGGTCTGAAGACC
>NZ_JARXHW010000240.1:0-446 GCF_031127805.1 Thalassobacterium maritimum
CTTAGGTGTTCTAATAAAAAAGATGCACTTAATGAAATAAAAGACTTGTCATCGAGTCTGCAGCTTGCAGATTCCGCGACTCGCTTCGATCGTTTTCGACGACCGGAGCACGTTCTTTATTTCAGAAGCTCAAAACTCAAAACTTAATTAATTTCAAATAATTAATAAAAGTGCTTGACGTGTTAAATGCTTAGTGCATTGTCCGCGGCTCGCTTCAATCGCAAGTTTGAAGCAAAGTTCTTTTTAAGGCTGGTTCGCAAAGCGAGTCGCTTAAATAATTAAGAAAAAATAAATTTAACAGTTGACCATGAAAATCATGTTCAACATAAGTTTGAGTTTCGTCTCTGAAAGGAGAGTTCTTTGAAAGTTTACTTTATGTGATTGTCGGTTTTACCGTCAATTCATCGTCAAACGGACTGTGCCGCAACGCACGGGAAGTGAGACAA
>NZ_JARXHW010000241.1:0-446 GCF_031127805.1 Thalassobacterium maritimum
CTTAGGTGTTCTAATAAAAAAGATGCACTTAATGAAATAAAAGACTTGTCATCGAGTCTGCAGCTTGCAGATTCCGCGACTCGCTTCGATCGTTTCTGACGACCGGAGTACGTTCTTTATTTCAGAAGCTCAAAACTTAAAACTTAATTAATTTCAAATAATTAATAAAAGTGCTTGACGCGTTAAATGCTTAGTGCATTGTCCGCGGCTCGCTTCAATCGCAAGTTTGAGGCAAAGTTCTTTTTAAGGCTGGTTCGCAAAGCGAGCTGCTTAAATAATTAAGAAAAAATGAATTTAACAGTTGACCATGAAAATTATGTTCAACATAAGTTTGAGTTTCGTCTCTGAAAAGAGAGTTCTTTGAAAGTTTACTTTATGTGATTGTCGGTTTTACCGTCAATTCATCGTCAAACGGACTGTGCCGCAACGCACGGGAAGTGAGACAA
>NZ_JARXHW010000242.1:0-445 GCF_031127805.1 Thalassobacterium maritimum
GCCTGCGCAGGCCCTGAATCACCGCCAAATCGCCCCAATCCGAGCCACGCATCGGATTCACCTTCGGCGGATACTTGCGCCCGCGCTCCCGTTGCCATGCGCCCGTAAAGCCATGCACGAATTCAGCAGAGCCCAAGATCGCGCCATCGGTAAAATATCGAACCCGGCAGCGCAGCATCACCGACTTTGGAAGTTGCCCGTTCCCTTCATCCAACACTTTCAAGGCACGCTCACGCGTCATATCAGACAGTCCAGCCCCCGCAGCATGCTTGCCAAAGATCAATAGACGATGTGCCTGCAAAGCGGACTGAACCTGCTTCGCTCCATGGTCGCTCCAGACATGGACCAATCCAGCCTGCGCCGCTTTCACACCCACCACCGCTTCCGCATAACCACAGAAGCGGTAATCCTTCGGATCCTCCACAATGCCAGCACGCACAGGATT
>NZ_JARXHW010000243.1:0-441 GCF_031127805.1 Thalassobacterium maritimum
TCTGCTCATGGTTTGGGGATGAAGTCTAGCCCGAAGATGGTCAACATGACTATAAATGTCCATAAGACTATAGGGCTATGATATCTGTCGGGGAGCAGGTATGCCTCTGAATGCTTCTTGGGGTTATAAAAAACGGATATTCTTTCTTCCGTGTTTTTATACGGATAAGTGGCTTTGAAGTTAGGTGAAATACGATGTCCTACATATTCGATTCCGTCGATGGTATACTGATATTCAACTCTGTTCCATTTTTCACTTTTTGTCGTCTGCATTCCGTATTGACTGTGAGAAGCCGAAGAGTGCATTCCTGATTCGTAGTCGATTATCTTTCCTGTTGTAGTAGGCCAACTGCTAATGTTCCAAAGGTGGATGTATCCTTTTAATAGGAGTCCACCGCTAACAAAAATAATCGCTAGAAATACGATTCTGTATCGTGGGATT
>NZ_JARXHW010000244.1:0-440 GCF_031127805.1 Thalassobacterium maritimum
TGTCCAATCGCAAACGCGTGCTCTGCTTGCACTTTGGCGATAAAAGAACGTCCAGTCGGAGTGTTTAAATAGAGATAAGTTTCGGCGCCCATCGGCTCGGCTACGTCGATGATCGCGTCGATGCTGGTTTCACTTTTCGTATCAGAGACTTCGATATCCTCAGGACGCACGCCGAAGACGGCGGGCTTGCTACCTTGTTTCTTGGCGGCAGAAACCATGTGACCAGTCAATCTAAGTGTAAAGGCCGCCCCCTCCTCTGAAGGTTCTTCGGTAAAATACTGCTGTCCCTTCTCTTCAACACAGCTGCCGGGGAAGAAGTTCATGGGGGGCGAGCCGATGAAGCTAGCCACGAACATGTTTTGCGGGTCGTTGTAGAGTTTGAGTGGCTCGTCGACTTGCATGATGTTGCCGTCTTTCATGACGCAGATGCGGTCGCCCAT
>NZ_JARXHW010000245.1:0-435 GCF_031127805.1 Thalassobacterium maritimum
CAATCTCTCGATACAGCGAGCGGAAACGATACTTCCGCTCGCGCTTCGCTTTGACCGTCAGTTCGAGCAGGGTGCTTGACACGCTTTTGCGCGGGACTTGCTTTCCCGACTTCGCGTGAGTGCTTTGCTCAATTGACTCAACTGTCCATCCCTTCGCCATGTGATCGGTTCTACCGTCTCGAACTACTATGGATGAATCTGACTCCTACCTCACAATACCAGGCTTCAGTTAGTTGCTCTGGCAATCCCTTGCGGGTTCGAGGCAGGTCTCCCAAGTTGATGCGACATCTATACCCTCGCGCCACAGCTACAGACCCCGATGGAAATACAGCACACTCACCCAGAGCGCATACTGTATTGCTGGCTGGTCCGGTTCGCTTCGCGCCCGGTCTTGTCGGCAAGCCTCGGAACACGACACGTTACACGCTCGCCTTC
>NZ_JARXHW010000246.1:0-428 GCF_031127805.1 Thalassobacterium maritimum
CGTCTGCATCTGGGGAACTACTGCCCGAGTCCGGTTCGCCGCACTCACATCGAAAAGAAGAACGGAAAGAAGCGTCCTCTGGGCATTCCGACTGTTTTCGACCGGATCGTGCAACAAGCGATTCATCAAGTGCTCTGTCCTATCTTGGACAGTAGCTTTAGAGCCAACAGCTACGGCTTTCGTCCGGGCTGTCGTGGGCATGATGCGGTTCGCCGCATCTTTGCTTGCAACCGTGAAGGCTTCAAATGGTCGGTGGATATCGATCTAAAGTCGTGTTCCGGTTCCTTCGGCCCGGTCTTGTCGCTGCGCTCGGAAGTCGTCCTGCTCAAAAGTGAACGTGCCGCACATCGTGTCTTCGCTAGCCTCTGCGAGTTCGTCGAGAACAAACTGGGTCTAGAGATCAATCGCGAGAAAAGCGCGGTGCGTCC
>NZ_JARXHW010000247.1:0-426 GCF_031127805.1 Thalassobacterium maritimum
TAGCCGAGCGCTTTAGCCTCGGTTTCGTTATGCTGAGGTTGGGCCGCCTGCGAGCCGCAACGGGGGCTAAAGCACCCCGCCACTTGCTTGCGAATGCATTGAAAAGTAGCCGAGCGCTTTAGCCTCGGTTTCGTTATGCTGAGGTCGGGGCGCCTGAGAGCCGCAGCGGGGGCTAAAGCACCCCGCCACTTGCTTGCGAATGCATTGAAAAGTAGCCGAGCGCTTTAGCCTCGGTTTCGTTATGCTGAGGTTGGGCCGCCTGCGAGATGCAGCGGGGGCTAAAGCACCCCGCCACTTGCTTGCGAATGCATTGAAAAGTAGCCGAGCGCTTTAGATGCTATGTGCCGATCTCTCCTAGATCAGGCTTTGAATCATTCTGATCTTATGGAGACTAAACAGGCCCGGGTGACGGACACCCGAGCCTGC
>NZ_JARXHW010000248.1:0-425 GCF_031127805.1 Thalassobacterium maritimum
TCTCGTTCAGACTGTAAAACGTAAACATAAAACATGATTCGCTAAATACTGAAGGATCGCGTGAGACGAAGTCTTTTACGCGACCAATTAATGATGACGCGATGCTGGTCACGCTCCTTAAGCGGTAAATCTGCCGCCTCTAACGCGTCCGACCATTTAGGGAATGATAATATGGTCATAAGTTCACACATGATCACCTGTTCACATAATTGCAAGAGTAAAAAATCTACGCAAAAAGCAAAGCAACACTGAGGGCCCAATAACCCCACACGCGCGTGTTCGGAGACATTTTGTCCCACTGCCATCTCAGATGATTGCCCCCTCACTAGCAAAAAAAAGACAAAAAACCACTCCTAGACAACGAGATACATATCGAACATCAATAAGCTTGAAACAGCTATACCTACCTCTATCGTAATGCAAAA
>NZ_JARXHW010000249.1:0-425 GCF_031127805.1 Thalassobacterium maritimum
TTGCCTTTGCCCGCTTCAACCCGGATCTGCATTCGGTCGCTGTCAATGTGACGGGCACGCAGGTTCGTCGCTTCCGCCAGGCGCATTCCAGTGCCGTAAACCAACATCAGAAAGGTTCGATGGTGCGGCTGGGGTGCATTCGCAATTAGGCGCTCCACCTCTTGCGTGCTTAGCACCTCGGGCAAGAGCCAGCCACTGCGAGGGCGCGGCAATGTCAGCATCAATTGATCGCGAGGGATCCCTTCGATGAGTTGGTAATACAAACGCAGTGCGTTGATCGCCACATTGCAAGTGCTGGCTGAGAGATTGCGCTCATATGCCAGATGATACAGGTAGGCTTGTAACTCATCACGCGAAAGCTCCGAGGGAGCTCGCATGTAATAACGCGCCAGATCATACATCCGGTCGACGTAGCTCTTGATGGT
>NZ_JARXHW010000024.1:0-70543 GCF_031127805.1 Thalassobacterium maritimum
CCAGCCTGCGCCGCTTTCACACCCACCACCGCTTCCGCATAACCACAGAAGCGGTAATCCTTCGGATCCTCCACAATGCCAGCACGCACAGGATTGAGATCAATATAAGCCGCCATCGTTTGCAGCGGATTACCATGTCCCTCAACCAGAACCGACTTAAAGCGGTCGGCCCACAGTGTGCCATAGCGCTTATGATTACGATTAAACCAGACCGAAAAGCGCTGCTTCAGCGATTTCATATATTCAGAAACATCGCCCATCCGCGCCAATAATTTCGCACGCAACTGCTGCGCCTCCTCCGAGTCCTCTTTCAACTGAGAAGTCAGCACTTTGACCGAATCCGCCTGATACTTAGTAGGTTTCGGATACAGCACCTTATAGCGGCGCATCAGCTCGGCATCATCCACCTGCTGACCGTCCGGCACACGCAAGAGCACATGAAAGTGGTTCGACATCACACAGTAAGTCAGCACCTGCACTCCGCAGAAATCAGCCACCTGCCAGATCATTTTACGCAGCATCTCCTTTTCACGATCCTCGAACAAGCGCTCCCCATTCACCACCCGCGTCATGCAATGATAAACGGCATCTCGACCATGAACTTTTGTGCGACGAACTTTCATAATATCCTCCCCCTTCCCAGCTGACTCTCTGCACATCACCAACTCGAGTCAACCCATTTCTTATAGCCTGGTTAATTAAAGATCTTTTCTTATAGCCTGGTTAATTAAAGATCTCTTTTTCCTAGGAGCTCTGTTTGAGGACTGGAACAGTCCGAGTGCTCCGTTAAAGGAAAATTAGGCATAAGATCGCTAGGGCGGGGAGAACGGCTATCCACCGCAAAATCGGGGGCGACTCAGGCGGGGCTGCGGTGGGACGGTCGATTGGAACCGTTGCTTGTGCAGGCCAGTTGCGTCGTTGCCGAGTTGATACGAGAGATGGCTAAAATCATGAAACACTGGGGCATCTCCTTCACGCTAAAGCTGTCTCATTGCCCGTTATAAGCTTGAAGCAAATCGACAACACCTTCCCTTTTGTTTCTTTCAGCCCAATACAAAGGTGTCCGCTTGCTTCGGTCAGCTATCGTCGGGTCTGCGCCATTTTCAATTAGCCATTTAACAACTGTAACATCCCCCCTTTGTGCTGATCTCAACAAAGCGGTTTGTCCTTGCCTGTTCGGCACATTAATGTTGAGACCGAGGCGTTTAACAAATTCCAATGCATCGGATGATCCCGAACTGGCCGCCCAATGATAAAGACTTTCACCAGAATATGAGGTCAACGTCGGATCTGCTCCATGATCGAGCAGCTTTTGCGCAATTTCGAGTTCATTTCCAGAAAGAGCACTCATCAAAGGTGTCATTTCGCCGGCTAATCTGGTGTCGGGTGTCGCTCCATTATCGAGCAATACTTCGGCGATTTGTTTTTGTGAATAACTAATTGAGAAATCAATTGGTCTTTGGCCAACGGTATTAACTGGCTCGTTCAAATCGACGCCAAACTCAATTAACGCTTTGACGATCTCCACATAGCCAAACTTTACTGCGGTAGTTATTAGGTGAGCATGAGACCTGGATTTTGCTGTAACTGGAACTCCCGCTTCTAAATAATTTCGAACACAAACCGCGTCCCCTTTTTCACAGGCCTCAAAGATGGGATGGCTATCTTCAAGCACAACTGTATTTTCCATAACCATAGTCTAATCGAGGTGTTGTATGCTTATTGTTGTAATAGGAGGATTCAGACTGTCGAACCATTTTTTGACTGTCGAAGTCAGATCGTTTGCCCCGTTGGGCATCGCATATATTACTCTTGAATAATTGCCAACTTCATCCAGATCAAGCAGAGCTTTTGTTACCCATGCTTGGGCATGTTTAAGTGTGCGTAACGCAATGGTGGATCGTTTAAATTGATAGTAAAACAAATCTGCCCCATTAGAAACAACTACATCTATATCCGTTCTTCCCGTTTTACCGAGAGCCTGAGCGGCGTCGTCCCAGGGAACATTTACACGCTTCGAGAACTCAACCACATTATGCCCTTGGCGGACAAGTTCTGCTGCACCTTCGATTTCATAGCGATAACCTTTGGTCTGATTGATTCCGCGTGCCGTAGACTTTAAAGTGTCTAATGCCAAATCAAGACCCTTAACCGTTGAAACTTCTCCAATGTCCATGAGTAGGTTAGCATGCCTATATTGACTCCCGAAAACGTTTGCGTTATTTAGTGCTTTTTTGACTAGTTCTGGATTAATTCCTTCGTCCAGAACCTTTACTAATCCTTCCAATGCATCGTCGAGATCTGGTGATGCTTTGAGAGATGCCAAAACATCATCGGAAAATCCAGCCGTTGTTTCCACTAACTTTTTCGCAGCTAACTCGGAATAATCATCTACCGCGTTCTTAACAGCTTGACTAAAGTTTTCTCCGAGGTGATCTGCGCTTCTTACCGAAGCCTCCCAAAGTTCTTCACTCACCGCTACCTTACTGAAGCTATCAGCGTAGGAATCATTGTTCTTTAGTAGGTTAAAAAAACCTTCCTCAGCTTCGGTAATTGATTTCGTACCTTTTACTACATCGATTGCTCTCTTAAGTAACATCCGCGTGAACGGAGTATCGCCGAACCGTTGAACGATGACACGAAGGAAGGTAATAAATCCATCAGCAGGCCCAATGAGAATGCCACCGATCCCAATCATGGCTAACGAAGTCTCGACCGAATTTACCTCTTCCTCCGACCATCCAACCTTTCTAAAAAGGTTTTTGACAATGACTCCAATGTCTCCAACGACCAAAAAACCTCCAACTACGCCACCAACCATACCCGCGTTGTTTTCGGTATCGCCACCCCAAAAACCTATCCAAGCTTGACTGATATTTCCCCAATTCGCAACGTCAGTGATGAATGGAAGTGTCGTTCCCTCCGGATTGACTTGGACACTAATTTGAATTTCGGCTGAGGTGTTAACGTCTGGGAGCACTCCGACGTAAAAAACTCCGAGGCCATTTGAATCAATATGAACTTTTCCATTTTCATTTAGCCCCCAAATCTGAACAAACTGGCTTCCTGGATTGATCGTTACGGTTCCTTCTGAATTCGGCGGACCTAGGACTCTGACAGAAGTAGATGTGAAGTAAGGGACATCAAGTGGAGTTCCATCTTCCGATGTGAGCGGGTGGCCCTCTGGGTCGTTGAGATTTGGGATTAAATATGGATTTTCTAGAGTAAGCACGAGTGGAGCTGTTGACGTTGTCGTCCCCTCCCAGATAAACATTCTTTCTCCAACCTTCGCCGTAGCGTAAATATCGCCCAAACGCTGGCTGTTTGGTGTAAGTGTGGCTGATGAGGTCCCCCCTGAAATTGTTGTCTCGTCAGTAAGAGCAATTTCTTATAGCCTGGTTAATTAAATCTCCTTGGTTAATTTAATCTCCCGGAATCGATGCCTGAGTTCGAAACTGAGTGGGCAATCAAGTTATCCAGACAAGAATTAAGGCAAAGAGCAGCCTTCTCTCAAATAGAGAGCGAAGAGTTTGAATCACTCGCAAGAGAGTTCCTCAAAGGCTACACCGAACGCTATGACGAATATTATGACGACGCACGGGCCAGAGAACTAGGCTACAACTATGGGCTCAAATTCGACCCTGAAATATACGGAATGCTCCCATTTTCAACACTCAATCGGCTACTAAAGGATCGTAATCAAATTGAGCGCAAATTCCCCATCAACGATGAAGCGGAATGGCTGTGCTTCTGCAGGGCCTTCGATCACGGATTCGTCGACGGTTACAACATCATAAAAGAAGGCATTACCTACCGCACGAGAAGACCGGAGATCCAATTATTCGACAAATAAGGATTTACAGGCCCAACTCAGGCTAGCGTTGCTTGCGTGACGCCACTCTGCGCGAGAGAAATCTGCCCGTGGAGGCCTGAAGCTTCAGAATCTTCAATTTTACTGCGCAGGCTGCCTGTTAATTTGCAGTTAAACGCTCGCCTGAAAAGGCCGTCATGTGCTTATGGCTCGTCCGAGAATCGGAACAGCAACTCGTCGGGACGGGCGTAACCAAGCCGCTCGCGCACGACACGCTCTAGAAACTCGGGGTCATCGATCAGGCGCGCCATATAGGACTCCTTTTGATCAAACTCTTTTCGAGCTTGTATGAGCTTAGCCTCGATTCTATTTTCGCGGGCTTTGAAGTTCATATACTCTCGATGTGTCTTCATGACGAGCCCGCCAAAAAACACGACCAACACGCATAACATGCCCATCAACATGAGCACAAAAGCACGTTCCTTTCGCTGGGCAGAATTTTTTGACATCAGACAGGACAAAGAAGGCCATTTTCCCGCACTTGGAAAGGGTATTTTAATCTAAGCACTATGTATCTCGAATACTTCGGTTTTAAGGAAATGCCTTTTCACGTAACGCCCAACCCGCGTTTCCTCTTTCTCAGCCCCACTCACGAGGAGGCGCTGCAGCACTTACGCTATGGGATCGAGGACAAAAAGGGCTTCATCGTACTGACCGGAGAGGTGGGCTGCGGCAAGACGACGCTCTGTCGCAAATTGCTCGAAGAGCTGGACTCGCGGAAAGAAGTGGACACCGCGCTGCTATTAAACCCGCGCGTTTCTGAGACTCAACTGCTGCGCGGCATCATGAAAGAGCTCGGCGAGGAGGTCAAAGCGCGCTCTAGCAACGACCTACTGGACAAAATTAACGATGTATTGCTGGAGCGCATCCACGCGGGCCGTGAAATTGTAGTCATCATCGACGAAGCGCAAAACCTCTCCTTTGAGGTCATGGAGATGCTACGCATGCTATCAAACTTGGAAACCTACGACCAAAAGCTGCTGCAGATCATCTTGATGGGTCAACCGGAACTGAACGAGAAGCTGAAAGAAGAGCGTCTGCGCCAATTTCGCCAACGCGTGCTGGTGCACTACGACCTCAAACCGCTCAATCAGATGGAAGTACAACTCTACGTGCTGCACCGGCTCTCGCTAGTTGGCAGCAATGGGCAGCCACAGTTCACACCACGCGCCATCAAGAAGATTGCCAACAGCAGCCTAGGCATTCCTCGCATGATTAACAATATCTGCGACAAGTCATTACTCTCTACCTTCATCCGCAACGGCAACGAAGTCACCTACTGGGACGTGCGCCGCGCCCTCAAAGACATCAACCGCCTACATCGATAATGAGCCTAATCAACCAAGCCCTTCGAAAAGCCCAACGCGACCGCACGCCTAACCGCATGGCGCAACCCGGTGAGCAGAGTGCGCCGGCCTACGCCCAGAGCGCGGCGCGCGGCATGAGCCCTGCGCTCGTGATAGGCCTCGTCATTGCTGTCGCAGTGCTGATCGGCTTAGTGGTAGGTTTGAGCGTAGTGATCTTTAGAGATAACTCCACCCCGGCACGACCAATCAGCAATGCCGCGAGTGCGACGCCTGCGAGCGGCGAAAATCCAACTCCGGCTCCGCAACCTGCACACAGCCCGATTCCGCAAGCCTCTGTTCCAGCGCTGGCACCCACGACAGCTGCCCCGGGGGAGAGTACTGCAGCCGCTCCCAGCGTAGTGGACGAATTGCGCAAAGCACGTGAAGCCGCCGAGGCAAAAGCCGCCGCTGAGGCCCAAGCAGCTGCCAAGGCCGCCGAACTTGAAGCAAAAGCCGCCGCGGCCGCCAAGGCCCGAGCAGAAGCGAAACCTAGCCAAGACATCATTACATGGCTAGGGCAAGCGAAGCTTTCAGGTGTCAAAATATCCACCAGCGAAAGCAAAGTCATCTTAAACGGCAAAGCTTATGCAGTCGGCGAATATGTAAATTACAATCTCGGGCTCAAGGTCATGGTGATCCAACAAGAGCGCGTTTTATTCATGGACAACAATGGCAAGAAATACATGAAGCGTCTATAATGCAGGGCAAGCCATCCAAAATCCCGCGCGCCTACTTATGGCCAGTATTACTCATCATCGCCATCTTCGCGGCCTCTAGCACCTCGCGACTCGCCACACCCGACCTCGGATTTCAATTTTCAAAAGACAAGTTGGCTCATTTTTTAGTCTTCGGCCTGGTCGCGACAGCCGTACTGCGCACGCCAAAGTTGCGAAGCTGCCGTTGGCGAGACCTCATGATCGCAGTGTTGATCACCTCGGCCTATGGTGGCTGCGACGAGTTTCGCCAGTCACTCACGCCAGGCCGCAGCGTGGAAGTGGCCGACTGGCTGGCGGACACTCTCGGGGCAATTGTCGCCGTCAGCGTCTATGCCCGCTGGCACAGTTACCGCCGTTTACTAGAATGGCGCGTCCCAGCCCGTCGTAGGGCCTCTGCTACGCAAAGGCCAAGCTTATAGATCATATATTCTTAGAGTGGTATTAATAGGCAGGATTGCATAAAAAAGCCCTGCCGAATCAACGGCAGGGCTTGGAAAACAATTAAATCGAGCCGATCGGCTCGTGGGCCACTTAAGCGACGCGCTCGACAATAAGCTCTGGTGGATTCGGACGCTTAGGCGCGAGGCGGTAGGCAGTCTTGAGGTATTCAAGCGCTTCTTCCATCTTCGCTTCGTCGTTGTAATGAATCATCATCAATGGCTCACCTTGTTTGACCTGCGTGCCAACCTTCTTGATTTCGGAAACTCCAACCGCGGGGTCGT
The DNA here is from genome assembly GCF_031127805.1 of Thalassobacterium maritimum. Lineage (NCBI taxonomy): Bacteria > Pseudomonadati > Verrucomicrobiota > Opitutia > Puniceicoccales > Coraliomargaritaceae > Thalassobacterium > Thalassobacterium maritimum. The sequence continues at coordinate 6,656 of NZ_JARXHW010000024.1, forward strand.
ATTTACCGTTCTTACGCATGGCTAGTTTCGCCACGCCTTCTGCAATCAATCCGGCATTAATGGTGTGCACATAGCCGCGCTTAGGCGCAGGCAATTTACGCACATGCTTTGCAGTCGGGAATTTCTCTGGATCGTCGATCACGGATGTATCGCCTCCCTGTGCGGCCACCATATCCTTAAATTTCTGCAGAGCGGAACCATCCTTAAGGTGACGTTGCACCGTCTGCTTAGCAGACAGCGTGGAACCAGCGACACCTGCAAGACGCACGATTTCCATACCGAGCTTAAGCACCAATTCTTGCAAATCTTCCGGACCTTCGCCCTTGAGCAATTGGATTGCTTCCTTGAGTTCCAAGGCGGTGCCAACGGTATCGCCGAGCGGCTGATTCATGTCAGTGACCAATGCCACACAGCGGCGCTTCATCGAGCGGCCGACACGTGTGATGGAGCGCGCGAGTTGCTTGGCTTGCTCGACATCTTTGATGAAGGAGCCGTTGCCCCACTTCACGTCGATCACGAGCCCTTCCGCTCCCTCAGCCAACTTGCGGCTCAGCACACTGCCCGTAATCAAAGGCAAGCTGGGGATGGTGCCCGTCTCGGTGCGCATCTGATACAGGATGCTATCAACGGGTGCGATTTCCGGATCTTGCTTGATAAAGGTGCAGCCCACTTTCTTCAACTGAGCATGGAAGCCCTTGAGGTCGAGCACGGGATCGAAACCAGGGATTGCAGAAAGCTTACTCAGATTGCTGATGATGTATTCCTCATCCACACCATTCATAGTGGGCATCACGACGCCACATGCAGCTGCAAGCGGAGCCAGCACTAGAGTGGTCTTATCACCCACACCGCCGGTCGAGTATTTGTCGATCTTTGGGCGTGTGATCTTGGTCAGGTCGATGACCTCACCGGAAAGCATCATTTCTTCAGCAAAGACAGCGGTCTCTTGCGCGGACATGCCTTGGAAATAGACTGCCATCGCGAAGGCAGCCTGCTGAAATTTCGGCATCTCTTCGTCTAAAATAGAGTCGACGATGAAACGGATTTCTTCGTCGGTGAATTCGCCACCGTCACGCTTCTTTTCAACCAAATGGCTGAACGAAGGCTTGATGAATTTGCGCGAGCTAATGATCTTTTTTCTCATTTAATGAGTATGTGTCTTCTGTGGATAAAACCGCCCGAGGCGGCATAAACCTTTGATTAATGGGCACTAATGAGCCAAATGTCGAGCTTAAAATGAAATTCCTGCGCAACTGACTAGGTCACGGGGCCCCATTTGAACAACAAAAAAAGCCGGAGGCCTCTCGGCCTCCGGCTGAATAAACTAGCAAGAATGGACGCTTACTTGGAGAGCTTTTGTGCGCTCTCAACAAGAGCTGCAAAAGAGTTCGCCTTAAGGGCCGCACCGCCGATGAGACCACCGTCGATGTTCTTTTGAGCGAGCAGATCATCTGCATTTTCTGGCTTCATAGAACCACCATAAAGGATGCGCACCTTATCCGCAGCTTCTTCGCCGATCAGGCCAGCGAGCATGCAGCGGATTTCAGCGTGCACTTCTTCGGCCATCTCAGGAGTGGCGGTCTTACCAGTGCCAATCGCCCAGACGGGCTCGTAAGCGATCACAAGTGCGTCCGCAGCATCCGCTTCGACGCCGACCAGTGCACCTTCGAGTTGTGTCTTGATGACTTCGTTGACCTTGCCGGCCTCACGCTCTTCGAGTGTTTCACCGACACAGACGATGGGCTTCAGGTTGGCAGCAAGTGCAGCGAGTGTCTTCTTGTTGACGATCGCATCGGTCTCACCGAAGTATTCGCGGCGCTCGGAGTGTCCAAGGATCACGAAGTTAGTGAAGAGGTGGCGCAGCATTTCAGCTGAGATCTCACCCGTGTAAGCGCCGGATGCTTCGAAGTGCATGTTTTGTGCACCGAGTTGGATGTTCGAATTGTTCACGACCTGAGAGACAGACTCCAGTGCTGTGAAGGTCGGGCAGACACAGACCGTAACATCGGTTTGTGCACCAACGAGGCTGACTACGTCTTTAGCGAGCTCTGCGCCTTCGGCAGAATTCAGGTTCATTTTCCAGTTACCTGCGATCAGGTATTTGCGTGCGGATGTGCTCATAATATTGATGAATGATGGCGGATTGCGGATTGCGGATGAATAATTAATGATGGCGGATATGGCTAAGCTTGATCCAGGGCGGTCACGCCGGGAAGCTCTTTACCTTCGAGGAATTCAAGTGAAGCACCACCACCGGTGCTCATGAATGTGACTTGATCGCCGTAACCAGCCATCTTGATCGCCTTCACCGAGTCGCCACCACCAATGATGGAGCAGGCGTCGGACTCAGCAATCGTCTTAGCGACTGCGAACGTGCCCTTGTTGCAGGCGTCGATTTCGAAGATACCCATCGGGCCATTCCAAAGAACAGTCTTGGCTTGCTTCACTTCGTTGCTGAAGAGCTCGATACTCTTAGGACCGATGTCGACACCTTCCCAACCATCTTCGATGTTACCTTCAAAGAACTGAGTTTCCCCCACAGTGCCGGCACCGAAGTCGAGATCCTTCACCGCGAGGTTATCCACTGGCAGCAAGAATTTGACGCCCTTTTCCTTAGCCTTGGCCAAAGCAGACTTTGCAGTCTCGATGAAATCAGGCTCGCTGAGCGATTCGCCGACCTTGCGGCCTTCAGCGAGTGCGAAAGTGTATGCCATGGCGCCACCGATGATAATGGTATCGGCCTTTTCCAGCAGTGCATCGATCACCTTGATCTTATCAGAGACCTTTGCGCCCCCAAGGATCACAGTCAAGGGACGCTCGGGGTTGGCAGTCTTATCGCCCAAGTAAGCGAGCTCTTTTTCGATCAATAGACCGCACACGCAAGGTGAGAGGTGCTTCGCAACGCCTGCAGTGGAGGCGTGCGCGCGGTGCGCGGTGCCAAAAGCATCATTGACGAAAGCGTCCGCCAACTTAGCCAGTGCGGCAGCAAATTCCGGGTCATTCTTTTCTTCCCCCGCATAGAAGCGGACGTTTTCCAACAGCATGACATCGCCGTCGCCCATTTTGGCGACTTCAGCTTCGACTTCTTCGCCGATGCAGTCTTCGACAAAAGTCACAGGCTGGCCCAGTTGTGTCGCGAGTTCTTCGGCGACAGGTGCGAGTGTGAACTTCGCGTTCTTCTCGCCCTTGGGACGACCGAGGTGCGATGCCAGGATCACCTTAGCACCCTGCTCGATCAGAAGCTTGATGGTAGGCAGCGCAGCAACGATACGAGAGTCGTCGTTGATTACGCCGTCCTTAAGAGGCACATTGAAATCACAGCGAACGAACACGCGTTTGCCAGAGAGATTGACGTCTTTAATGGTTTTTGTGGCCATAAATATGTGGCGGCGCTTCGCGCCGAGTAAAAGTGAATGTGAGAGTGATACTGTGGACTGGTTCCGGATATTTGAATATGCCCGCCTGCGCTCTAGGAGCGACGGCGTGGTCTCTTTTTCTTCGCGCCGGTAAACCGTCGAGAAAAAACCCGTCTTACGCTCTGCGAGCTTGGGAGGGTCCTTTTTCTTCGCGCCGGTAAACCGTCGAGAAAAAGAAAGGCCGCCGCAACCAAGAATCCGTATGGGATACCTGCCGCGGCGGCCTGAAAATTCAATCAATGGTTACCAGAGATCCGGGTTTAGAGGAACTTGGAAACTTTTTGAACAAGCTCAACGACGCGGTTGGAGTAACCCCATTCGTTGTCATACCAAGAAACAAGCTTGAAGAATGTGTCGTTCAGACCCATGCCGCTGCCTGCATCGAATACGGAGCTAAGCTCTTCGTGGATGAAGTCAGAAGAAGCCACTTCGTCTTCAGTGTAGCCAAGGATCCCCTTGAGCGAACCTTCAGAAGCTTCCTTCATCTTAGCGCAGATGTCTTCGTAAGTTGTGCTCTTTTCAGTCTTAACTGTAAGGTCAACAACCGAAACAGTTGGAGTTGGCACGCGGAAAGACATACCAGTCAACTTGCCTTGAACCGCAGGAAGCACGAGGCCAACAGCCTTCGCAGCACCTGTTGTGGAAGGAATGATGTTAAGCGCAGCTGTGCGGCCACCCTTCATGTCCTTAGGCGAAGGACCGTCCACAGTCTTTTGAGTCGCTGTGTACGAGTGAACTGTTGTCATCAGACCTTCAGCAATGCCGTAGTTCTCAAGAACGACCTTAGTGATCGGTGCCAAGCAGTTAGTTGTGCAAGATGCGTTAGAGATGATGTTGTGGTCCGCTGTAAGCTCGTCGTCATTAACGCCAAGAACAACAGTCTTCACGCCGTCACCCTTACCAGGAGCGGAGATGATGACCTTTTTAGCACCTGCTTCAAGGTGACCCGCAGCTTTTTCGTCTTGAACGAAAAGACCAGTCGACTCGATGACGATGTCTACGCCAAGCTCTTTCCAAGGAAGGGCTGCAGGACCTTCGCGAAGTGCGAGTGTCTTGATCTTGTTACCGTTCACTACCAGAGTGTCGTCACCCTCTGTAGTTACAGTGCCCTTGAAACGACCCTGTGTGGTGTCATACTTAAGAAGGTATGCAAGATTGTCTGCAGGAACGAGGTCGTTAATAGCAACCACTTCGATTTCAGAGCCAAGGAGACCCTTCTCGACGAGCGAGCGAAAGACTAGGCGACCAATGCGGCCGAATCCGTTAATTCCAATTTTTGTAGCCATATTATATATGTATGTATTTTTTCAGGTTGAGATAAAATCCGTAAAACTGGCACTTGTATGCAGGTACTTTGCTATGGCAAGTGTTATTCCGTAGATTCAGTTGAATTGAATTGGAGCGAACATCGCAACTTATCCAAAATCGTCAAGCTATAAGTTAAATTAATCAAAAATGCATATTGGCTAGCCGTGCAATACCATGAATGCGCTTGACATTAGCAACATTCATGCGATGACTACGCGCATCTACTTCTAGGCGGCAGCAGCCCGAACCTAGACGTCGTGATCCTCTGTGCATGAGGCACTTACAAAGTGTGTAATCGCTCGAATCAGCCCAATCTCTTGGCACGATTCAGCCTAATGAGCACTACAACCAAAGATTTATTTATGAAAATTAAAAACTGGGACATGTTCGCATTTGTCGTCGTCTACCACCTAGCATTGGTAGCGCTATTGCCTGCATTTATCAACGTCTTCTCTTGGAGCGCGGTGGCGCTCTTCTTAGTCACCTACATCATGGGAGGCATGTCGATCACCGTCGGCTACCACCGCATGTATTCGCACAAAGCTTACTCCGCCAATGCATTCTTTGAATGGTGTGTGCTCCTCAGCTCCGCATTGGCTTTTGAAATGTCGGCGCTCAAATGGTCACACGACCACCGCGTCCACCACAATCACGTCGATACCGACAAGGACCCCTACTCGATCAAAAAGGGCTTCTGGTATGCCCACATTCTGTGGCTATTCGACTATAAGCGCGACTTCGACAAGAGCCTGGTGGCCGACCTCATGAAGAACCCACGCGTCATGCTGCAAGACAAACACTATGGCAAATTCCTGCTGGGCGTGAATTTCGCAGTGTTTCTGATTGGCTGGGCGATTACTGGCAGCGCGCTGGCCTCGTTTTACATGGGCTTTCTAATGCGCATGGCGATGATCCACCACTGCACATGGTTCATCAACTCACTCTGCCACACTTACGGCTCCAAAACTTATGCCCGTGAACTCAGTGCCGTAGACAATGCGATCCTAGCGACACTCACCTTCGGCGAAGGCTACCACAACTACCACCACGCCTTTGCAGCCGACTACCGTAATGGTATCCGCTGGTATCACTTCGACCCCTCGAAGTGGACCATCTGGCTCGCATCTAAGCTCGGCTTAGTTAAGAACTTGCGCGTAATCAACGAAATCACCGTGCAAAAATCACTGGTCTCCAAGGACAAGAAAATGATCCTCGACCACATCAGCCATGAGATGGACGACTGCGCCGCCGAGCTCAAAGCGAAGCTCGAAGAGCTCTCAGCCACTTTCGAAGAAAAAGCCGCCGCCCTCATGGCCAAAGCCCGCGAACTCAAAAAAGCCAGTGACGACCAGAAGGAGCACCTGCAACAAGAGATCAAAGCACTTCGTGCCTCCCTCAAAGAAACTTGGGACGAGTGGGTCGAAGTCACACGCAACGCCGCGAAGCAGTATGAGTTTGCACACTAAATACTGCGATTAATTAAATTTCAAAAAGGCCCGACATGCACATGCATGTCGGGCCTTTTTTTTTAGAGCGCTTAGACCAACCACAAACCGCAAGTCAGCGGCGGCAGATTAATACGCGTGGCATCGAGCGGGATACGCGCGGAATCGATGCCCTCCAAGCGAAAACGTTCCTGATCCGCAATCTGCTTGAGCCTTTCTGGCTGCAAGTCCGCACACTCGATATCGGCATACACCAAGTGGGGGTTGATCGCATAGACCAACTGTGGTGCGTCAACCGAATGGTCTGCGTTAAAGAGCACCACTGCCGCACTCGAGCCCTCTGCAAAGAAAAATTTCACGTAATCTTCGCTCATACCACCATCATAGCGCAAGGCCTTGCCCAGGGGCGACAAGCGAAAGTGAATCCAGTCACGAAAATAGCCATGCGTGCCTGAATACACGTAGCGCCGATTATAATCCAGCGCGTTAATGTCGCCACGCTGATAGGTATTCTCGACCCCACGCTTCGAGCGCATAAAGTCCTGCCCTTCGGCCAGCATCGGAACCCCCAATGAAGCAAAGAGCAACGAAGCCATCAGATGTGTCCGGCGGCGATCCAGGAGCGTGGGGTCCGTGCCATCCCCTTTCGGGCGCTCGGTAATGCGGTCAATCCAGCAGTGGTCATCGTGCGATTCCGTATAATTAATCGTCTGCGCAACGAAGCGCGTCGTGCCAGGCGAGCCCGCCACGAAATGGCGAATAATATCCTGACTGCCCTCCCCCTTCACGTACTTGGCGATACACTCGCGAAAGCCATCGTTCCAAGAGGCAAAGCCCGTTTCCTTAAGCTCCTCTTGAATGTGCCCACGGAAGCTCCACGGCTCCGCGATTAAAATCAAAGAAGGCTTCACTTTCTTGAGTTCGATCTCAATTTCGCGCAAGACCTCGATGCCAATTAACTCCGCGAGATCGAAGCGGAAGCCGTCCACATCGTAGGCCTCCACCAAGTGCTTCAAACTATCGATGATCAAGCGACGCCCCATCGCCGTATCGCAACGAAGATCGTTACCGCAACCGCTCCAGTTCATCAAGTCATTCCCCTGGTCCAGGTGAAAGTAGTAGAACTTATCAATAAAGAGCAGATGATTCGGCTCCCCCACATGGTTATAAACCACGTCGAGAATCACCGCTAGATCCTGCCGGTGAAAGTCCTCGACCAATCCACGAAACTCTTCGATTTGCGAAGCCTTTTCAGGCTCTGCGGCGTAGCTGCTCTCCGGCGAGAAGTAGTTCACCGTCATGTAGCCCCAGTGGTAATCCTGCGGCTGTTCATTATCAAATTCCTGAATCGGTTGTAGCTCCACAGCATTGACTCCGATTTCCTTCAAATAGGAGCCCTCTGCCTGCAGCCATTTGCGCAAGCCCGCATAGCCCGAACGTTCTTGAGCCGTCAATTCAATCGGCGCATGCGCCGCCAAATCGCGCACGTGACCTTCGAGTATCACAAGATCGTGCCAAGACGGTGGCGTAAAAGGGGCACTCACCTTAGGCATGCGCTCCGGTGCCACCACGATACCTGGGCCACGTCGTCCCAAGCAAGCCTTCGCGTATGGGTCCAGCACTGCAAAATTCGGATCAAAGTGCGAAGTCCCCTCCACACTCAAACCTCCCACCCGATAGCTGTAGTAATATCCGTCCAGATTCCGATCCACGACCAGTGACCAAGTGCAACCATCCAAGCAGCCCATCGAATACAGCTGCGCATCGCTCCCATCGGCCAACTTGCCATAACTCACCTTCACCGAAGTTGCTCGAGGTGCAAACAAGCGAAAAGTTGTTTGGTCGCCCTCCACCAGTGCCCCCAGCTCAAGATCTGTCTTCGCAGCAGTCAAAAACTGCGTATGTGGCAACTCATGCACTTCCTGCTCATCCGCCGAACGCCATATAATCTTCTCATTGCCGATCGGCTCATAGCCTACAGGTGTATGAAAGCGAAAGATGTGATTCCCCGTCTGCTCCGGCTGAAAAAGGAAGTTTGAAACGCCATCCCGCTCCATGCGATTCGGCGCACTATCCGGTACGTCCAGCCAGACCTCATGATCTGTCACAAACTTAAAGGCAAAAGCCTTGCCCGAGGGAATCAACTTCAACGGAACTCGCAACTCGTAGACTGTCTCCGCGGCGTCATCTACAGGCTTCAATTCCCACTGCGATTGCCCCACCGCTTTGCCCCATTGATTAAAGTCTGCCCCCAGGAATACTCGCACCTTACGATCCAGAAGCTGCGGGTATCGACTCGAACGAAGCGTAAAGACCCAACTGTTCTTTCGTCGGTAATAACGGCAATAGCGCCCACACTCCTCTGGCGACAAACGCTCCACCTTCGCAAAGGGCTGCTCTTTCGGCCCCAACAACAGAGGCGGTAAAGTCGTCGTACTCGGCCAATTAGCGGAAAGGATCACTAAGCCCGAGTCCCGTGATTCCCAAAATGCATTCGCGATCTTTTGCGTCTTCTTACCCATAGCGTCCTCTATTGTCTGCAAGAGACCCTAGCAAGCGCAATACCCATTAACAAAGAAGTAGCAGAATTCCATCAGTCACCTCAGTAATTGACGCCATCCAATTCTAGCACTTACTTAGGCCGCTTATGAACAAAATCCTGGTAGCGCTCTCGGGCGGCGTCGACAGCGCCGTAGCAGCTTGGCTCCTCAAAGAGCAAGGTTACGACATTTCAGGTGCCTACATTCGCACTTGGATGAACGAGGAAATGCCCCTCGCAGACTGCCCTGCGCAACAAGACATCGAAGACTCCCGTGCCGTCGCCGCCCACCTAGGCATCGACTACGAGATCGTCAACCTCGTCAACGAATACCGCGAACACGTAGTCAACTACCTTGTCGACGGCTACCAGCGCGGCATCACCCCCAACCCGGACATCATGTGCAACCGGGAAATGAAGTTTGGCATTTTTCAAGACTACGCCCTCAAGGCAGGATTCGACGGCATCGCCACCGGCCACTACGTGCGTAAGTTCACCAACGACGACAGCAGTCAGGACCTGCTCGAAGGACTCGACAAAAATAAAGACCAAACCTATTTCCTCGCACTTCTGCGCCAAGAGCAAATCCGGCACGCCCTCTTCCCCGTCGGCGAGCTGGAAAAGCCACGCGTGCGGCAACTCGCACTAGAGAACAAATTGCCCAACGCCACCAAAAAAGATAGCCAAGGCATCTGTTTCTTGGGCGACATGAATATCAGCCGCTTCCTCGAACACTACATCGACGACAAGCCGGGCGACATCGTAAACCCTGAAGGCAAAGTGCTCGGCCGCCACCGCGGCCTGCATCGCTACACCACCGGGCAACGTCGCGGCATCGGCGTGCCCTCCAACACCGACAACGAATTCTACGTCGTCACCGGTCTCGACATGGAGCGCAACGAGCTCATCGTCGCCTTCGACAAGCCCGACTCCCCCGGCCTGTTCACCTCCGAGGTCGAAGTCTACGGCCTCAGCTTCGTCAATCAAAGCATCAGCGAGCCCTGCCGCCTACTCGCCAAGCCCCGCTACCGCGATCCCTCGCAAGCGATCCACTATACACCACTAGGTGACAACCGTGCCAAAGTCAGCTTCGACCAGCCCCAGCGAGCGCTCTCGCCCGGCCAAATCCTAGCCATCTACGACGGCGACAAACTACTGGGTGGCGGATTTTATAAATGACCCTCATGAAACAACACCCCCCATTTGTATGGCCCGATGGGCAAAGATGCGCAGTCACCTTGAGCTACGATGATGCCCTCCCAGTGCACCATGAGCTCGTTGCCCCTCAACTGAGCGCGCGCGGCCTGAGGCATGCTTTTATATCTGCGCCAGCCCCAACTTCACCGAAACCGTCCTCACCACTACCCGCGTAACTGTCGGCGCAAATCCAGGGTGTGGCGAAATTCCGGTGCGAGCTTGGGCTCAAACTGCGCGGGCTTGCGGCCGATCAAATCAGAGGCGATCTGCCAACGATCTGCGCGGCGCTGAGCAGCCTCCTCACTCGTTTGCGGACGCCCCTCATAGACGGGCCCGAAGGGATTCCAGTAATGATAGCGCGCCGCTTGCAGCGTCTCTCCGGAACGCTTGCAGACCCACTCAAATTCGAGCGGCGATTGAATCGGTACGTGCGGATGCAAGGCCGGATACGCACTAGCACATTTATAACGCAGCCCACAAATCATTTGCCCATTGACCAACTCGAAGGGCACTTGCACTCCGTTGACTAATAACAAGGCGTCGGCGCACAGGGCGGAATCCGACAGCGTCAACTGCAGCCGGTCGCTGGAATTGTCCACCACCCGCACGGTGTTCGCGCCTTGGCTTTCTTCCGCCATCAAAGGAAAGGATTCGAAGGCTTGCCGCAAGTCGACATGCCCACCCGGCACCTCTAAGCGCCCGACACTGGGGCAACGGAAGGACAAAACGGGCTCAAGCCACTCGGCTTGGAATGGCAAACCATGCGCCGCCAGATCATCGCAGATGACATGCACATCTTCCCACAAAAATGCCGGCAGGAAATAGCGATCGTGTAACAATGGGCCAAACCGGTTCAGCGGCTCACTGAAGGGGGCTTTAAATAGGCGCGCGATAATCGTGCGCACAAATAATGCGATCACCGACATGGTCTCGATTTGCGGAAAAGTCTCAAACGCGCGCAGTTCGATGATGCCCCACTTACCATTGGGCGCAGAGGGATTACAAAACTTATCAAAGCAAATCTCAGTGCGATGCGTGTTCCCCGAAGAGTCGGTCAGTAAGTTACGGTAAAACTGATCCAATAGCTCTCCCTCAGGCGCCGCACTCAGCGCTTGCACGCCCTCACAGGCCACCTCCAACTCATACAAGGAATGCATAGGCCCCTCGTCCACGCGTGGCGCTTGGCTACCGGGACCGACGTATTGCCCCGTAAACAAATAAGAGAGCGCGGGATGATGCTGCCAATAACGCAAGACCGAAACGATGCGCCGCGGCTCTAATAAAAAGGGATTGCACTCCAAGCTAGGTCCACCAAACGCCAAGTGCGAGCCACCGCCAGTCCCATAGATCGCTCCATTGAGCTGCCGCTTAGTTAGTTGCAAACCGACAGCGTTGGCGGCCCGCGCGCACTGTCGCAGAAAACGATCGTACTCCACCCAAGTTGCCGCAGGCGGCAAGTTGATCTCCAAAACTCCAGGGTCCGCGGCCAGCCCAAATTTGAGCAAGGCATCGCCTGCGGCCTTGGGCGCATAGCCGCAAAACACGATATCACTAAAAGCACTGGTAGCGATGGTCGCATCAAAAAATGCAATGAGAGCCTGAAAGCCCACCCAGTCCAGCGGCGGCACAAAGATCTCCAAAGCACCCTTGCGCACTTCGATGGTTAGCGCCGTACGCATAGTGGACTCGTCTAAATCCCCCAGCGGCAAGCGTAGCCCCACAGGGCTGTCGCCCATAAATAATTGCAATGGTTCCTCCTCTGAAAACGGCCACTGCGCCGAGGTCCATTCTCCCTCAACATAATCAAGCGGTAAGACCCAGCCAGTCGGCGTCCTTTGCTCCGCCTCACAAGCGGGCAGCACGAAGTCACTCAAGCCCAAGTGCTCAGCGACCGTTTGCATTAAACTACCAGCGGCAGCTGGCTCATTCTGCCCCGGCACATCGTCCAGCAACATGCGAGCTGTATCCGACCAGAGCGGCTCCCCCGACTGACGGTGTAACAACATGCAGTTCCAACGAGGCAGCGGTTCGCCCGGATACCATTTGCCAAATACCTGCATGGTTAAAGCGCCCGGATAGACCTCACGTATCAGCTCGGCTGTCATACGCCGGGCATAGCCCAGCTTTTGCTCCCCCATCGCGGCATTGTTCCATTCAGGAGCGTCCGGCTGAGCAGGAATAAAGGTCGGCTCGCCTCCCATCGTCAAGGCGATGCCTTGCGACTGCAGCGAATCTTCAACTTGTTTGGCGAGGGATTGAATATTTGGGCTCATAGTAAAATTCGTAGAAAAAAATCATTGATCCATCCCCTCGATCTCAAGACTGACATCCATCGTGGATGCAACGGATGCGTTAGCGAAATAAGAACCTTGAATCGGATCAACGGCCTTCGGGTCGTGCGAGACGGCACAGGGAATAAAAAACCCATTGGCTAAAATACCATTGGTCGGGTCAAAGCCCTTCCACCCGGCACCGGGCAAATAAATCTCCGCCCAAGCGTGCATGGAACCGACCGCCCGGTTAAACACATGCGTGTCCTCACCCGCAACAGGAGGATCATATAAATACCCACTACAGAAACGAGCCGCGAAACCAAGCTGCCGCGTAATCGCAATAAATAGCACTGCCATATCGCGACAGGACCCGGTCCTCAACGCCAATGTCGTATCCGGATCTTGAATACCCTCCTCATCACGCCGCACATAGTTAATATCGCGCGCCACGGCGGCATTTAGATCCGACAAAAACTGCACCACATCGACATGTTGCATCGGACTCGGCACAGCCTGATAAAACCAGTCCAAGACACGACCAGCCCCTTTGGGCGCTTGAGCGTTCACATAGGGCCGAAGTGCAGTCAAGTCGGGCTCACGATAACTTAAAGGATATGCAGTGGCATAGCTTTCGAGAATAAAGTCGAAGGGGTTATCTTCGCCGACCTCGATCACGATCGAGGTATTGAAACTTAACTGCTGCGATTCGAGCAAACCGAAATTACAGCGCAACACTAGATTGCCATAAGCATCACGCAGCCATCGTTGCTGCGAAGCAGGCGTGGTGGCTACCTCGAAGCGTACAACGTGGCGCAAGTGACTATCGAGTGGTCGTAAAAACAATGCGTGATCACTAAAACTGACAGCGCGTTCATAACTATGCGTCGTGTGATGTTGGATACTTAATTTCATGTATTTTGCTTCGTTCGTTCCAGTGAGACAATCACATTCAAGCGTTGGTCCGTCGCCCCTTTATACGTGCCCCGCATCGGTGCCACATCGCGATAGTCACGACCGACAGCCACTTCGATGTGCCGCTCGCCTACGGCTTGATTATTAGTCGGATCCAGCCCCCACCAAGTGCCCCCGGGCAGATAGACTTCAACCCAAGCATGACTGGCCGCCGCACCGATTAAGGCGGGGTCCGTAGTCTCCGGATCATAAGCCTCAATATAGCCACTCACATAGCGGGCCGGTATGCCGTTACTGCGCAAGATAGCGAGCATCAGATGCGCAAAATCCTGACACACGCCATGGCGCTTACGCACCACTTCCGCGATCGGGGTGGAGATGTCGGTCGCCCCCGACTGATACTTAAAATTCTCATAGATCCAAGTATAGAGCGTGCGCAAAGCATCACCATACGAATCCGCCTGCTTGAAAAATTGCTTACGAATACGGCGATGCTGGTTAAGCGGCACATGGTAACTCGGCTCCAAGAACTCAAATAACTGGTAGCGCATACTATTAAAGATCTGCCGCACCTCGCCCACGCACAGATCCAATGCCGCGGTGGGCGGCTCCACTGCGAAAGTTTCAACTTCCGTCTCCGAAGTGACCGTGAGTGCATTGTGTCGGTGTGGGATCGTGAAAAACTCCACGTGGTTACCAAAATAATCAACGTAGTGATCCACCTTGGCTGCAGGCGTGATATCCAAACGCCGATTTAATATGCGCTGCGAAGCATTGGTTTGCGGCCACACGCGTAACTCTGCAAACGACTCAGAGGCCGGAACAGCGTATTTATATTCGGTGGTATGGGAGACTCGGAAGCGCATGAAACAATAATTGAATAAGCAAAAAGAACGCCAACTCACAGTTTATTCCAAACCAAAGAGCGTCGGCTCACGCGCAAAAACATCCTGATGACTAAAAAAGATATCCTCCAGGCGCTCGTGCAAGGCCTCCACTTGCTCCGCAAGGCCGGCAAAAGCCTCGCCCACAAACTCCGCCGAGTGCTGGGCCGATTTAGGCGGCAGCTCACCAGCATCCAACCAGCCCACTTCATCCATCGGGCTCTGAGCCAAAGGAAAATCAGCCAATACCTGCAACAAGCCATGAATCTGATCACTCAGATCACTGCCCAGCGCGCGTGCCCCATTGTAAGAAAGTGTGCCGATCGCATAATCTAAATTACGCAGACAGAAATTAACCGAACTCGGCACATGCTTCGCCTGCAGCATCAAACTGCAAATGCGGTCGACATAGGCGCGTGAACGAAACTCTCGCCGATACGCGTCCAGACAGCCAAGTAAGCGCAACAAAGCAGTCAAATCGGCGCTCTCCTCGTCCACTTCATGGTAGGCCTCTACCACTCGCGGCATCGCGACCTTTAAAACTGCTAAGGCTCCGACCGCACGCTCAAAAAAGATGCCAACACGATAAAACTGCCAGGTATCATCATGCGGCATGGTGCGCTCCGCGGTGCCATTAAAGCGAGCCAGTTCACTCACCATATGCGCGCACAGCTCTGCCAGTCGCGCACGGCTCACTGGGCGCTTCGCCTCTGCGTTGAGGTAAAGTGTGATATCTTCCAAGACTTCACGACACTCGGGACTGATCACCTCTCGCACACGCTCCAGCGAATTGCGGGCATAGCTGATACACGCACGCACCGAAGCCCCCTCATTGGCATCCAACAAAAGACTCTTAGAGAGCGGTAAAGTATCGCGCGGCGGTCGCTTACGCTTCGTCACATCACTCTGCCCCGTGGCCGCAGCCACCGCTTGCAGCAGCGGCCAGTAAGTGCGCTGCTCTGCATGCGCCATCTGATCCCAACGCAAACGCTCTAAGGTATAAAATTGACGCGCAGTATTCTCCGCCCGCTCCAAATAGCGCCCGGCCCAGTACAGCGACTCCGCCACACGACTACTGATCGAGAAGCGCTCCCCCATCTGTGCCGGTGGACGCTTAGGCGCGGAATCCTGCACCACACTGTCGGGCACCCACACATCTTTCAGACCGTCCGTGGCAATCGTCAATCGCCGCGTACGATGCCCCGAAACTTTCTGCCGTACCATGCCACCCGGCAGCACAATAGGCTCCTTACCAAGAATATAATAAACACGCAAATACCCACCCCGCGCCGAAAATTCACCCTCCTTAAAACGAGGAAGCTTGGCAGGTTCAGGAATCGATTGCGCCACAAAATAATCAGCATGCTTCCGGGCAATACGCGCCAAAGAAGCCGCTGAATTTTGCGGGCGCTCCCCGCAAATTTGCCACAACATATCATGATCCTGCATGGGTTTGAGCACAAAGTCCTCGCGGTGCTCACTCACATATTCCCGTTGATCCACATCGCTCAAATGAAAAGTCTCCACTGAGCGCAAGATCGGGCTCTCATTACGATAGTGCCCAATAATACGATCACTGTATCGTAACAAAGCACGATTATCCGTCACCCCCGCACCCGGCGCATTCACAATCGCCACATTGCCCTGACGCCAGGCGTTGATCAGCCCCGGCAAGCCAAAGACATTTGCATTCGGCACCGCAATCGGGTCCAACGCAGAACTTTCCACCCGCCGATAAATCACATCAACCGGCTCCAGGCCTCGAATCGTTTTCAAAAACACACGACTCTCGCGCACCAAAAGATCGCTCGACTGCGCAATCGAGATCCCCATGTGACGCGCAATAAAAGCCTCTTCAAAATAAGCCTGCCCCGGCTGCCCACTCGTCAACAACAAGATATGTGGGTTCGCCCGTGCGGACTGCGCGCGCAACATTTCTAGCAAGTAAGTGCTAAAGCCCGCCACCGGCGCCACATCCACACGCTCATACAGCTCAGGAAAGACCTGAGATAAGATACGGCGATTTTGTAACACATGCGACAAACCAAAGGGCGTGCCCATATGATTTTCGACCACACGCCAGTCCCCCTCGCCCGCGTCTACCAAATCAAATGCGCCAAACTGCGAATATTCTCCATAAGGCACCTCGATTCCACTCAAAGGCCGCAAAAAGGCTGGGTCACGGAGCGCCAAGTCATGCGGAATCACTCGCTGACGCAAAATATTCTGCTGCGAGTATAAATCCTGCGCATAGGCATTAAACGCCAAGGCTCGCTGCACCACCCCCGTAGAAATCAGCTGCCACTCCTCCGCACCCAAGGAGAGCGGAAACAAATCCAAGCCCCAGGGGTTCGCACTGGAGCGACTAGAGGTTACATCCGAAAACTGTAGGCCCAACTCCTCCACCGCAAAATCCAACCGCTGCTGACGCTGGTTCAAGTCCCCGGGGGAACAAGACCGAATCACATCTACAATCGGAGCATAAGGCGCACGCGCAGAGCCCTCAGCATCGAACACAGCCGAAGCCCCCCCTCCGTGAAAACCACGAAAAGGGTCCACCTTCAAACGAACCTCATCAAGCTTGCGCATATGCCGTCAAAATGCATCGCAGTTTGAATGATTGAAAGCCCAATCTACACAGACTGTAAGCGACGCCTCGCCATGCGCGTCGCCACCGAAACAGCACAAAACATCTCTCGCGTAACACCACCTAACAGCAATACAGTCAGACTCTCGGCTCACACGAGTGCCACCCGAACAGCGACCTCCATCTCGGCCACCGCTTCGCCGCGGTAGGTACCAGCCAGCGGACGCACATCTACATAATCGCGCCCGATCGCCAACTTGATATAACGTACATCAGCACGCCGATTATGCGTCGGGTCATAGCCCGCCCAACCAATGCCGGGCAGGAAACACTCCACCCAAGCATGTGAGGCCGAGTTATCATCAGCCGAGCCAGACACGGATTTTTCGACATAAAAATAGCCACTCACATAGCGTGCGGGAATCTTAATGGAGCGACAAAGCGCAATCATAACATGAGCAAAATCCTGACATACGCCCCGCTTATGTTTGAACACCTGTATCACATCCGTCTCCACCTGTGTACTACCCGGCGCATAGCGAAACTCTCTAAAGATATATGCCATCAGCGCCTCTACCCGTAAACGCACATCCTCCACACCCGTAACGATCTCAGTGGCCTCATGCTCAAACATGGGGCCCAGCAACACTCGCTGACTGCCCGCTAAAAAATCATAATATCGCTCATCTCGATCCAAGCCCGTGAGCCCCGCCAGTGGACAGGGGACCGTGAAATCCCGCGTGTCGGGCATCGTCTCCACCAACGAGCGAGCCTCGACTTCCAGCCAGTCGTGCGGCTCCATCACTTCGAAATGATGTACTTGATTCGTATAGAAATCCAAACGCCGCAGCACCCGTGGCTCTTGCGGCAAAATCTTTAGCGTAAACGATTCGCAGCACTGCAACTCATCGGAAACAGGACAAAGATGGGCATCATTAAAGCTCTCCCACACTGGATTGGCGTAAGTATAGCGAGTGACATGTTGGACAGAGAACTTCATAGCAAACAACTACTGTTGCTGCTGTTGTTGCTGCGTGGCAATCTCTGTCTCCATATCGGGGCGTGCGTGGAACATGTAATTTTCGAACATCACCATGCCGATCTCGACGAAACGTTCTTGCAACTGACCTAAATACTGGTGCAAGCCCGACTGAAAGACCTCGTCAATATTGCTATAGGTCAGGTCGCTCATCAAACGTCCCGAGACGCGCTCGACATCGTTGGAGTAGAAACCGGGATTACAGCCGGAAATCTTATGCAAATTCGCGTCCAAATGACGCACACAGGACAAGATCGAGCGTGGGAAGTGCTGATCGAAGATCAGAAAGTTAGCGACTTTCATCGGATTCACAGCAGTCACATAAAAGCTATGATAGGCCTCAAATCCACTACATGATTTTAAAATAGCCCCCCATTGCACCGCATCGATGGCCCCGCCGACATCGTCCACGCTGGGCAGCAGCATGTGGTACTTAATATCGAGAATGCGACTCGTTTTGTCCGCACGCTCTAAATATTTACCCACCTGCATGAAGTAAAAACCTTCGTTGTGCGAGAAGGTGGAATCGGTCATCCCTTGAAATAAATGACTGTAATCCTGAATTTGTTTATAAAATTCATACGGGCCCTCTTCCCAAACTTTTTTTGCGTTATTGGACTTCAAAAACAAATAAGCATCGTTCAAGCATTGCCACATCTCCGTCGAGATTTGATCGCGAATCATACGCGCGTTCTCCCGAGCCGCAAACATGCAAGCAATCACCGAACTAGAATTCTCTGGGTTAAAGGTCAAAAAGTCTGTCACACTTTGTGAGTCGGCACGCTCATAAAGCTCATAGAACAGCTCCTCCTCGCCAGCAGCACGGATCACGGGCTCCCAGTGTTCCTTTAATTTGTCATCATCCAGAGCCTCAAAATCGAGTAATAGTTGAAGATTTACATCCAACAAACGGGCAATATTTTCGGCCCGTTCGATGTAACGGCTCATCCAGTAGAGAGAATCGGCAACGCGTGAAAGCATAGTATAATATATTTCTTAAAGATTAAAGTGGTCTTAGCTGTCTGTATAAAGCACCCAAGTATCCTTACTCCCTCCACCCTGTGAGGAATTCACCACCAGCGAGCCCTTTTTCAAGGCCACTCGCGTCAGCCCCCCCGGAACGATCGAAGTTTTTTCGCCCGAAAGAATGTAAGGCCGCAAGTCCACATGGCGTCCCTCGAAGTCGCCATCGCACCATGTAGGATGGCGCGAGAGCATGATCGGCGGCTGAGCGATAAAATTGCGTGGGTCCGACTTAATCAAAGCTCGGAAGTCTTCGACCTCTTGCTTGCTGGCCTTGGGCCCGATCAACATTCCGTAGCCACCCGCCTCGTTAGCCGACTTCACGACCAACTGATCCAAGTTCTCCATGATGTACTTAAAGTCATCATCCTCCGATGCAAAGAAGGTCTCCACTTGCCCCAGAATCGGCTCCTCGCTCAAGTAAAAGCGAATCATGTCCGGCACGTAAGCATAGATCAGTTTATCATCCGCGATACCAGTACCGATCGCATTGGCGATGTTCACATTACCTGCACGCAAGGCATTCACCAAGCCCGGCACCCCCAGCATCGAGTCCGGCCGGAAGACACTGGGATCCAGAAAGTCATCATCAATGCGGCGGTAGATCACATCCACCTGCTGCAAGCCTTGAGTGGTGCGCATATAGACCTTGTAATCACGCACCACAAGGTCGCTGCCTTCCACGATCTCGATGCCCATTTGCCGCGCCAAGAAGCAATGCTCAAAGTAAGCCGAGTTGAAATGCCCCGGAGTTAACAATACGCAGACCGGGTCTTCCTTACCATAGGGCGCCACATACTGCAGCGTATTCAACAACTCCTCCGAGTAGTTTTCCACCGGCCGCACACCCGCCTTAGGAAAGAAATTAGGAAAGGCGCGCTTCATGGCTTGCCTATTTTCTAAGAGATAAGAGACGCCCGAAGGGCTGCGTGCATTGTCCTCTAAGACCAAATAATTGCCCTTATCATCACGGATCAAATCCGTGCCACAGATATGGATATAAATATCTCGCGGGACCTTCACGTTCATAAACTCACGGCGAAAGTGCTTCCCCGACAAGATGTAGCTGGCCGGGATGATGCCCTCCTTAATGATACGCTGCTCCGAATACACGTCCTTTAAGAACATATTCAGTGCCTGCATCCGCTGCGTCAGACCACGCTCCAGAAAAGACCATTCCGTCTTCGGAATAATGCGCGGCATCAAATCAAAAGGGAAAATCTTTTCCGTCCCCTCATCATCGTCGTAAACGGTAAAAGTGATTCCTTGGCGCAAGAACGAAAGATCCACCGCTTGCCGCTTCTGTTCAAACTTATCGATCGATAGCGGCGTCAAGCGCTCTAAGATCGCTTGATAGTGGGGACGGACTTTACCGTCGGCATCAAACATCTCATCAAAGAAATGATCGGTATCGTATTGTTCAAAAAACATAATAATAGGGGCTCAATAGAGTTCAGACAAAGGATTAGCAAATTACCTGCCACTTTTCAGATCGCCACCAACTATACCTCACTACAAATTTGAAAAGCTTCACAGCTTGAGTATGCTACAGCTCATGGAAATGGGAATCACAATCGAAGAGTTATTTCGCTACATGAGTTTAATGGGAATTGCCTACGTGCTCGCGCTTCCGATCGGCCTTAATCGTGAAATGAAAGCTAGAGGCGCCGGCCTACGCACCTTCCCGATCGTGGCGATTGCCGCCTGCGCTTTTCTACTGGTAGGACGCGCCGTGCTTCCAGAAGGCGATCCACAGGCCCGCATCATGTATGGCTTAATGACAGGTATTGGCTTCATCGGCGGCGGCGCGATCATCAAGGGCGATCATGAAGTCAACGGCACCGCAACCGCCGCCAGCATCTGGGCGACAGGTGCCATCGGCATGGCGGTGGCCTACCAACAATATGCCATCGCGATCGTGCTCAGCGCGGCCAATTTTTTCACTCTATACTTCGGCATGTCCGCCAAAAAAGAACTTAACTGCGACCACGAAGAAGAATGCTAATGCGCTTAGCTTCTGCTTGCTTGACTTCAAACACGATTTACACGATATTATACTCATTCAACCCCATGGAATGCTTAGCTTTAAATAGTCAAGAGTCCATGGCCCCCCATAGGCTGCGGTCTATGGGGTTATTTTTTATACGGGAGTCACCAAGCAGGTAAATGGCTGAGCAAAAAAGAGGTCGCCGCACCAGTTTTTTCATAGACGGCTTCAATTTGTACCACTCCCTGCGGACCGCCGAAAGATTACTGCCGCACACTCAACTCAAATGGCTGGATATCCCAGCACTATGCCGATCCTACCTGCCGATGGTGGGAAATGGAGCCGAACTCGAAGAAATCCATTACTTCAGCGCCTACGCCGATCACCTACAAAAAGAGATCCCGCAAAAGCCTGAAAGGCATCGCAAGTTCACACGCGCCCTGACCGCCAGCAAGGTGAACGTGCACATTGCCAAATTTCGGAAGAAAAAAGTGTGGTCTCACTCGCAAAAAATCTGGCTGGAGGCATACGAAGAAAAGGAAACCGACGTCGCCATCGCCTGCAAAGTGCTCTCGCTGGCACAAAAGAATGCCTTCGAAGTAGCCGTCTTAATCACTGGCGATTCGGACTTCTCTCCCTTGGCACGAACCTTCAAATAAGACTTCCTTCAAAAGGAACTCTTATTCGCATTCCCCTTTGCACGTAGTTCCAAAGAACTCAAACAGATCTGCCCACGCTCCTTTACAATCAGTAAAGAAACCTATGCGAAATATCAGCTGCCAGACCAAATTCGATTACCAAGCAATAAGTACGTTTCAGTGCCAAATGAGTGGCAGGTTTAATTAAAAACAAGCGCCCACTAAGCAAGAATGACTATCGAGACTAGTACAGCTTCTGCTTGCATTGAGGGTTTGCGCGCTCAATCTACCCGATCCCATGCCAGAAAAAGATACCGAGTTCGTCCACCTTCATGTCCACACAGACCACAGTCTGTTGGATGGTTGTAGCCGGGTGGATAAACTCTGTGGCCGAGCGGCAGAGCTGGGCATGAAGGCGCTCTCGATCACCGACCACGGGGTGCTCTACGGGCTGACCAGCTTCTTCAAGCAGGCGGAAAAGCATGGCATCAAACCACTGCTGGGCTGCGAAATCTATCTAGTCTACGAAGATCAGCTGGCCACGGTCAATGAGCTGCGCGCCAAACAAAAATCACGCCACATGGGCCTGCTGGCGCGCAATTTCACGGGCTATCAAAACTTGTGCAAAATCGTCTCGAAGGCACACACTCAGGGCTTTTACCGCAATCCACGCACCGACCTAAAAACTCTGGCCGAGCACAGCGAGGGTTTGATCGGTTTTTCGGGCTGCTTGGCGGCGGTGATTCCACAATATCTGCTGGAAGACAAATTTGACGAGGCACGCGCGGCAGCCGCCAAGTTCATCGATATTTTCGGGAAGGACTACTTCATTATCGAGATCATGGACCACGGCATCGAGGAGCAACGCCGCATCATCCCGGGCCTGCTCAAAATTGCGACGGAATTTGATCTCAAAGTGGTCGCCACCAACGACGTGCACTACGTCAAGAATACCGACTGGGAGCCGCACGACTCACTGCTCTGCATTCAGACCGGGGCCAAGATCCGCGACGAGAAACGCATGCGCTACGACGCGCAGCAATTTTACCTAAAGTCGCGCGAAGAGATGGACCTGGCATTTAAAGAAGTGCCCGAGTCGATCACCAATACTTCGGCGGTGGCCGAAATGTGTGAGGTCAAGCTGCCCTTCGGTGAAGACCACTACCCCGTCTACGAGCGTCCTGCGGAAATCGAGAGTGGCAAAGACCACGAGAATTTCGATCGCTGCTTAGACATCTATGTCGCCAAGAAGAACGAAATCCTGGTGCGTGATGGGGGCGAACCGATCGAGCTCAGCGAAGCGGAACGCATAAAGCATAAGAGCAACGGCCTCTACCTTTTTGAGCTGTGTAAAGAAGGGCTCAAGGAGCGCTACGGCACCGACTACGACGCCTGCCGTGCCGACTGGGAGCAGGCATCGGACGACGATAAACGCTACTGCGAACAGCTCGAATACGAGCTCGCGATCATTGCAGGCACGGGCTTCGTCGACTACTTCCTGATCGTTTGGGACTTCATTAACTGGGCCCGGGAGCAAGGCATCCCCGTGGGACCGGGCCGTGGCTCGGGTGCGGGTTGTATTGTGGCCTATGTGCTTAAGATTACCGACATCGACCCGCTAAGCTTCGGCCTACTGTTTGAGCGTATGCTCAACTTGGAACGTGTCTCGCCGCCCGATTTCGACGTCGACTTCTGCATGCGTCGCCGCGATGAGGTGGTCAACTACGTGCGTGATAAATATGGTAAGGACCGCGTGGCCAACATCATTACCTTCGGCACCTTCGGAGCCAAAATGATCATTCGCGACTTGGCGCGCGTCAACGATCTCGAATTTGCCGAGGCCAACAAACTGGCCAAGATGATTCCCGACGAGCTCAACATTACGCTGGATGACTCTGTAAAAAAATCGCCTGAGCTGGCGGCGGAGGTGAATCGCAATCCAGTGGCGAAATCGATCCTCGACCAAGGCCGCGTGATCGAGGGCATGATTCGTAATACCGGCAAACATGCCTGCGGAGTGATCATCGCCGACCAAGACATCACTAATCTTATTCCCGTCACACTACAAGAAGGCGATTTGACCACTCAGTATCCGAAGGGGCCTTCGGAAGACCTCGGCTTGCTCAAGATGGACTTCTTGGGGCTGAAGACATTGACCGTGATTTCGGATGCGGAGAAGAATGTAAAAATGACGCGCGACATGCCCGACTTCAATGTCGAGAAGGTATCGCTCAAAGACAAAGAGACCTTCGACTTGCTCAACTCGGGCCGCACCACCGCCGTCTTCCAGCTGGAATCGGGCGGCATGCAACAGCTCTGTCGTCAGATCGGGCTGAGCTCCTTCGAGGAAATTATCGCTTTGATCGCGCTCTACCGTCCGGGGCCGATGCAGTTCATCCCACAGTTCATCGAAGGCAAAAAAGATCCTACGACGGTGCAAATCCCCCACCCACTACTCAAAGAGTTGGTGGAAGAAACCTACGGGGTCTTAGTGTATCAGGAACAGGTGATGCAATCGGCCCAGATCATTGCCGGCTATACGCTCGGGGGCGCGGACATTTTGCGTCGCGCCATGGGTAAGAAGATTAAGTCTGTGATGGACGCGCAGAAGGATGTCTTCATCAAGGGCGCCAAAGCGACCAATAACATCGATCGCAAGACCGCGGAATCCATCTTCGCCCTGCTAGAGAAGTTCGCCCAATACGGATTCAATAAGTCGCACTCTGCGGCTTATGCGATGCTCAGCTATCGCACCGCGTATTTGAAAGCCAACTACCCCGTGGAGTTCATGGCAGCGGTGTTGACTTCCGAGCAAGGCAACGCCGACAAGCTATCCAATTTCTTGGCCGAGTGTAACGCCATGAACGTGCCGGTGCTCAGCCCCGACGTGAATGAATCCGGCGCCGACTTCACCCCCGTACTTGAAAATGGGGAAGGTTGTATTCGCTTCGGTATGGCCTCGATCAAAGGTGTAGGTGAAGGAGCGGCCAGAGTGATTATTGCCGAGCGCGATGCCAACGGCCCCTACGAGAACTTTAGCGACTTCATTGTGCGCAATGCCGACAAAGCCGTCAACCGGCGCGTGATCGAAGCCTTGATCAAGACCGGTGGCTTTGATGCCATGGGCGAAGACCGCGCCAGCTTGCTCGACGGCCTCGACTCCGAGCTGGCCGAAGCCGAAAGCGCTCGCAAAGACCGCGAGGCAGGCCAAGCTAGCCTCTTCGACATGTTGGGCGACGACACCGGGGTGGCCGATGAGGACAAGCCAGGCAGCAACCGCCGCCGCGTCGAAGAGATGGGCATGACAGAAAAGTTGCGCTACGAAAAAGAGTTGCTCGGTTTTTATATTTCCGGGCACCCGATGGATGCGTATGCCGCGCTCGACGATGCGATCGACAGCTTCCGTCACCCCGACGACTTGTTCAACTTCGATGACCGCAGCAGCTTTCGACTCAGTGGCATCGTCAGCAACCTGCAGATCAAATACACGCGTAAAGACAGCAAGCAGATGGCGGTCTTCAACCTCGCCACGCGCAGCCACAGTTTCGAGATGATCATGTTCCCCGATCCCTATGCCAAAGAGGGGCATCGCTTGGAAGACGGCAAACTCGCACTGATTCACGGCATCATTGGTCGTCGCAACGGAGAGATGAGCCTCGCCGCGCACAACGTCTTCGACCTAGAAGTTTCGATTCCAAAACTGATTCAGCGCATCAACTTTATTTTATATCCCAACGACAAAGCAGTGGAATTCATCCACCTCTTGCGTGACACCATCGACGAGCAATACGGCGAGACACGGGTCAACATTAGCTTCCTCGTCGAAGAGCAAATCCTAGAAGCACAGACCGCGCAATCGCTCACCTTCTCGATTACTCAGACCAATTTTAAAGCACTACGCCGCCACCCCGCTCTGGCCGGCGTGCGCGTTGAAGCAGTGGACCTAAAGCCCATCGACGACCGCAAGCCGTGGGAGAAGCGTGGCAAAAAATTCTAGATGCTCCCGATCCACGAACAATTTTACACCTTCCAAGGCGAAGCTGCACACGCGGGACGCGCGGCTTACTTCATCCGCACCTTTGGCTGCCCGGTGCATTGCCCTTGGTGTGACTCTGCCGGCACTTGGCATCCGGACTACATTCCGAAAAAGATCCAACGCTTCTCGGTGGAATCACTGGTGGCGGAAGTGGCCAAGACCAAGGCTGAGTTTGTCGTGATCACTGGCGGCGAGCCTGCGATTCATAATCTCGCTCCCCTAGTCGATGCCTTGCATGCGATCGAGCAGAAAGTGCATTTGGAAACGAGCGGCTCATTTGCGATTAAGGGCAACTTTGATTGGATCACCTTGAGCCCGAAGCGCTGGAAGTTGCCCTTGGCTGAGAACATTAAGCGCGCGGACGAATTTAAGATCATCGTCGATCGCGAGGGTGCGATTGAGAAATACGCCGAGGTGATCGGCAAAACCGAAAAGCCGATCTGGCTCCATCCGGAATGGTCCAAGCACAACGATGCCGCCACTTTGGATGCGATTACGGAGTGGGTGAAAGCACGGGGCGCGCCCTACCGGGCCGGTTGGCAGATGCACAAGCACTATGCGGCGGACTTGAAAGATAGCCGCAGTGCGCCCGCCGCCCCTTTAGGTGGCGATCCGAAACAGGGCTTCTGATAGTGTCCGTTTATGTCAGCTCGAAGAAAACTGCTCTCACACCGCGCGGGCGTGACAAGTCGCGCCCCTACAAATAGCATCCGCATGAGCAGCTAAAAAAAGCCCGCGCAGTTTTCACCGAGCGGGCTTCTGAAATGAATGTAGCAGAATCGTTTAATCGACCAGGTAGGCCTTCACGATTTTTTGCTCTTCGACCGGCTTGTCGCCGGCGCCAGTTTCGACCTTCTCGATCTTCACGACGTTATCATAACCTTTAACAACTTTGCCGAAGATGGTGTGCTTATCGTTGAGCCATTCAGGATTGCTCGTAGTGATGAAAAACTGGCTGCCGTTTGTCATGGGACCGGAATTGGCCATGGCGAGCATGCCTTCGCTATCGAAGCGTGCTTCTTCGCTAAATTCGTCGGGGAAATTTTTGCCCCAGATAGACTCACCACCGGTGCCTGAACCGAGCGGGTCGCCGCCTTGGATCATGAAGCCGTCGATCACGCGGTGAAAGATCAAGTCGTTATAGTAGCCATCTTCAATGTGACCTACGAAGTTCGCCACAGCCAGCGGAGCAATGCTAGGGAAGAGCTCGATTTCAACGTCACCTTGAGTGGTCTCCAACACGATGTTGAAATTGTCTTTTTCTTTCCACTCATCAGCCACTTCTTTAAACTCAGCCATGGCTGCTTCCTGTGCGGCGGCTTGCGCAGCCATCATCTCTGCCTGCTGAGCTTGCATTTGAGCTTGAGCGGCTTGTACGCGAACTTGAATAAACTCCTGGAATGCGGGCATCTTTGCTTCGAGTGTCGGGTCTGGCGCCTGATCCTTCGCACCCTGGGCAAAGCCTTTGCTGATCTTGCTAGCTTCCTCGCTGCCAAAGCCGAGTTGCTGCAATCCAGATTGCATCACGATAACTGCACCAATTTTACTCAAAGAGGCCTCACTGATCGCAGGCAATTCTTCTGCGGCCGCTTGCACAGCTTCGGCGCGTGCCTGCGCTTCGGCAAAAGCAGCTTCCACTTCTGATTGCTCAAACGCGCGTAAATCTAACTCGCCAGTCAAACCTTTTTCAAGGCCGTCAGCGAGCACGGCAATTTGCTTATCATCCAGCTGCAAGGAAGCCACACCGCCGCCTTGCGCGGTGAGATAGCCGACAATCTCGATTAACTCATCTTCAGAAACTTGAACGGGAGCCACATGCTCAGCATGATTGTGCCCCGCATGATCATGACCGGCGTGGTCCGCATGATCATGACCGGCGTGCTCCGCATGATCTTGGGCAAATACTGGGCTTGCTGCCATCAGCGCCACAAGCAGGAATCGGTACGATTTGGAATACATATATATTGTTGAAAAATAGAATTTCAGGGTGAAGGGCGCTAGGTTTACGCCTTTGGTAAAAAGGTCAACCGACTATCTTACTCTTCAGGCAGACAGAAGGGATACGAAAATGTTCAAAAATTCGCCCAATTCATGATGCGGATGCACCCGTGCGAACCTCGAATGCACCACGCGCCTGACTGGCCCAAGGGAGGGGGCGACTAGCTCAAATCGTATTGATCGATACGCTTGCGCAAGGTCGCGCGAGTCATACCTAAGATCTCGGCCGCTTTCACTTGCTTCCCTCCGCACTCTGCCAGCGCACGAGCAATGAGTGCGCGTTCACCGTGTTCCAGAATATTGCTCACGTGCGTCTCACGCAGAGCTGCATACACCGCATCGTAAGGATCAACCGATGGCTGACCGAGCAGTGTGCCTTCCTCTGCAGCGGGCGCACTGCCCCCAGCAACTGCTACCGGAGCCAGGGGCTCTGCAGCAGGCGCAGTTGCGGTGGCCGAGGCAACCGGTTCGACGCCCCCAGCGGGCTCCGTGTGGCTCGCACTGACAGCGACTTCGGACTCAGCAGTCACAGGCTCCGCGGTGCCGGCCGCAGCGGTGATAGCTTTAACGACCTCTTGCGGTAGATCTTTGATCAAGATCATATCGCCCTGCGCCAACACGGCACTGCGGTAAATGAGATTCTCCAGTTCACGCACGTTGCCGGGCCAGCGATATTGATTCAATAAGGCGAGCGCCTCGGGTGAAATAGACTTGGTGTCGGCCTTACTATCGCGAGCAAGACGCTTCAGCACAAAATCGATGAGTTTGGGCACATCTTCTTTACGCTCGCGCAAGGGTGGCAATTGTATGCGCACCACATTCAAGCGGTAATACAAATCTTCGCGGAAGGTCTTTTCTTTGACCATCTCTTCCAGCGGCTTATTGGTAGCTGCTAGCATACGAACATTGACCTTGATCGTCTCGCTACTGCCGACGCGCTGGATCTCGCCCTCTTGCAGCGCGCGCAAAATTTTAGTCTGCGTAGTGAGGGCCATGTCACCAATTTCATCGAGAAAAATAGTGCCTCCATCGCAAAGTTCAAACTTACCGATGCGCTGATTGGTCGCTCCGGTGAAAGAGCCTTTCTCGTGCCCGAAAAGTTCACTCTCGATCAGATTCTCAGGAATGGCGGCACAATTGACAGCGATATAGGGCTTCTGTGCACGTAGACTATTTTGATAGATTGCGCGGGCAATTAGTTCCTTACCAGTGCCACTTTCGCCGGTAACCATCACAGTCACGTCGCTAGCGGCAACTTGACCGATCATTTTGAAGACCTCTTGCATCGCAGAGGAACTCCCGATGATGCCGCCTTCGATGTCTTCATTAGAAACTGCAGAAGCCGCATCCTCTTTGCCTGCCTTGACCAAGTCTTTCGACGCCGCGATGGCCGACTCGGTCAAACTTAGGATCTTTTTCAGATCGAAGGGCTTCATGATGTAATCGAAAGCGCCGAATTTCATGGCCTCGATCGTCGTCTGCGTGGTGCCGTAGGCCGTCATCAAAATGATCATGGCGTTGGGATTAATACCACGTAGGTGCTGCAAGGCTTCCATCCCACTCATGCCGCCCATACGATTATCCAATAAGATCACGTGCGGATTGTGCTGCTCGGCCATACTGAGCCCCTCTTCGCCACTGGCAGCTTCGAGCACCTCGTATTGACGACCGGAAAGGACGCGTTTTAAAGAATAGCGGAGATCGTTATCATCGTCGATAACGAGAACTTTGGGCGTGATTGGTGCATTCATACTAGTCTGGAAAAGTTGGATTAATAAGAAGCCTAAGCGACGTGAAAGCAATGTTACATACTAAATACGCCGTGAAAGGGAAAAAAACTACAGTTGCACGTCGACGGCGCGGCTGGCCTGAGTGGCTTTTTCACGGGCTTCGGCGATGCTTTCGCCCCGGGCAATCGCCACTCCCATACGCCGTTTACCTTGCACCGCAGGCTTACCAAAGAGTCGCAGCTGCGTATCTGGCTGACTGAGTGCCGCAGCTAAATTACCAAAGCGGACATTGTCGGACTCGCCCTCGACCAAGATAACGGCCGAGGCGGAAGGCCCGTGCTGCACAATATTAGGAATCGGCAGTCCCAAAATGGCACGTGCGTGCAAGGCAAACTGGGACAGGTCTTGAGAAATCATGGTGACCATCCCGGTATCGTGGGGCCGCGGAGAGACTTCGCTAAAGATGACCTCATCGCCCTTAATGAAAAGCTCCACTCCGAAAATGCCGCGCCCGCCCAGCGCATCAGTAATGGCCTGTGCATAGGCTTGCGCCTCTTTGAGCGCCACGGCCGACATCGGCTGCGGCTGCCAGGACTCGCGATAATCTCCATCCTCTTGTGTATGGCCAATCGGCTGACAAAAGGAAGTGCCCTGGACATGGCGCACTGTTAACAAAGTGATCTCGTAATCAAAATCGACGAAGCCCTCAACGATGACTTTACCCTTGCCCGCACGGCCTCCGGCCTGGGCATAGTCCCAAGCAGCTTTGATTTGATCCGCGCTTTTGACGGTGCTCTGTCCTTTCCCCGAGGAACTCATGATCGGCTTGACCACGCAAGGCAGCCCGATCGCCTCAATCGCGGCGTTAAATTCTTCTTCCGTAGCCGCAAAGCGATAAGGCGAGGTCTTGAGCCCCAGCTCTTCCGCCGCCAGGCGACGAATGCCTTCGCGATTCATCGTCAACTGTGTCGCCCGCGCGGTGGGGATAATGGTCGCAATGCCCTCGCGCTCCAACTCCGCCAGCGTATCAGTCGCGATGGCTTCCACTTCCGGCACGACAAAGTCAGGCTTTTCCGTTTCAATCAGCTTGCGCAGCGCCGCACCATCGAGCATCGAAACGACATGGGCACGATCTGCCACTTGCATCGCAGGCGCGTCAGCATAGGCATCCGCTGCGATCACCTCCACGCCGTAACGCTGAAGCTCGATGACAACTTCCTTCCCCAGTTCTCCCGAACCACAGAGAAGCACTTTGACCGATGAAGATTTGAAAGGCGTTCCGAGCGTAACATTCATAAGCATGCATCTCAGGCCTAAGACGATTCGAGGTCAAGCGCGACGACGGGGCTCTTCAATCCTCGGTAATCGCATCCATGCGCGGTTTTAGCAAAGCCGAAGCCTCCTTCGGATCTTCACTCAAGGCCGCACAAGGGCCCACATCATCCATGCGCACTTCTATCCGGCTAAAAGGGTGCGGCACATAGAAACGGTCCCAACTCTTCAGACGCCAGGCCCTCGAATAATTGAAAGAAAGCAAGACGATCGGCGCCCCCGTTTTCAAGGCGATCGTCACCGCACCCGGTTTCATATCGTAGAGCGGGCCGCGTGAACCATCGGGCGTCAAAGCCACATCGTAGCCATCTCGCTGCGCCGCGATCAAGTCGCGCACCGCCTGTGTGCCGCGTTTATAACGCGAACCGCGCACTGGCAGCATGCCCAGCTTTTTAACAAATACCGCAGGCCAAGCACCATCCTTACTCGCACTGATCAAAGTCGCCAAACGTCGCTTACGGAAATAGCGCGCAAAAAAGAGCGGCCCCGCAAAGAGACGATTGTGCCAGAAGATAACCACCGAAGGCCCTGGATTGGCATCCATAAATGCCTGCACATCCGCCCCCCAATGAAAGCGCAGCGTCCGCCCCCAGGCTCGCATCAGCAAGGCCAGCACAGCAAGTAATAGGCGCTCGTGCCACTTTAATTCGGCGGGACTTTGTTTGGGATCTGACATAATGCAGAGCCAAGATGTAAGCTTCCGGTATAATGGCAATGCACCAATTCGGCCTTCAAGCGGGGCTCTTTGCCCGGCCCGATCTACTCGGGTTTATAACGGTAGCCATAGCCGTGCACAGTCAGCAAATAGCGGGGCTTACTCGGCTCGGGCTCAATTTTGTGGCGCAGTTGCGATACGTGCTGGTCTAGAGTGCGAGTCGTGCCTTGATAATCGATGCCCCAGGCGGCATTGAGTAGTTCGTCGCGACTGAGTGCGCGGTCGGCGTGTTGGATAAAAGCTAGCAGCAGTCGATACTCGAGCTGCGTGAGCGAGATCTCTTGATCGCCGCGCAGCAATTGTCGTCGCGCGCGGTCGAGCTGGATTTCACCAAAACACACGGGCCCGACTTCATCGGCGACAGTTACGCTATTGGCAGCACGCCGGAGCGCAGCACTCACCCGTGCCAATAACTCGCGCACGCCGAAGGGCTTGGTCATATAATCATCGGCCCCCAGCTCCAGCCCCAGCACTTTGTCGATCTCTTCGCTTTTGGCGCTGAGCATAATGATCGGCAGCGCGGCATCGCTTTTGCGAATCGCGCGACAGACATCGTAACCGCTCATGCGGGGCATCATGATGTCGAGAATCGCCAGCTGCGGCGCAGCGGACTCGAAGAGCGCCAGCGCTTCCTCGCCATTGGTCGCGACAGCGACTTGGTAGCCCTCGCTCTCGAGAATATCGACCAGCACCAGGCGAATGCTGGCATCGTCTTCGGCGATGAGTATCTGTTTTGTATCAGTCATGAACATCTAAAATAAAGGAACAACCGCTAGGCTGGTTGGCTTCCAAGCTAAGTTGGCCGCCCATTTCATTGGCCAAGCGTGACGCGATACTGAGCCCGAGCCCACAGCCAGGGCGCTCCGCAGTCAAACGATCATCGGACCTATGAAAGGCAGCAAAGACTTGCTGACGCTCGGCCGCAGGAATGCCGGCACCGTAATCACTGACACGCAATCGCCAGCCAGAGCCTTGGCCCGCGAGCACCACCTCGGCCCGCTCGCCGGAGGCAGCATATTTA
Source organism: Thalassobacterium maritimum (assembly GCF_031127805.1). Lineage (NCBI taxonomy): Bacteria > Pseudomonadati > Verrucomicrobiota > Opitutia > Puniceicoccales > Coraliomargaritaceae > Thalassobacterium > Thalassobacterium maritimum. Next base: position 38,736 of record NZ_JARXHW010000024.1, read on the forward strand.
GCCGCGTTATCCAGCAAATTGAGCAAGATCTGCTCCAGCGCGTCACGGTCGACCTTGGCGTGTATCGCCTGATCCGGCGTGTGCACTTGCACTTGCAAGCCATCTCCGCGCAGCCGATCGGCCTGAGCCGCCACGATCGCTTGCACAGTCGCGCCTAGCTCGAGCGTTGTGGCTTGGCTACGGTGCTGGCCACGCTCTAAACGACTAAAATCCAATACATTATTCACCAATCGAGTGAGTCGCTGGGTTTCGTTGACCATCATTTGTAGATACTCGCGTTGCTTGGCGGGCTCCTTGACTCGGCCCGCGTGCAACATATCAGCAAACAAGCGTATACTCGTCAGCGGGGTCTTGAGCTCGTGCGAGACATTAGCCACGAAGGTAGTCTTGCGCTCCGCCTCGCGAGCATCACGCCGCGCTTGCCAGATCAAAACCGTCGAACCGAGTAGAATCGCGCCACTCAGGCCAGCGATAAAAAGTCCTCCCACCAGCCGGAAGCTACTGCCAAATGTATTGGCGCCATGAATGCGAAAGGTCTCAATTCGCCACTGCGGCAATGCACTCCCCACCGCCAAGGATAACTCTGGCAACTGCGCGCCCCGACTACCGTAGCGCGGCAGCGATGCGCCCGCCACCTCGCGGCCCTGCGCATCGACCAGACGAAAGCCCAAGCCCTCGTTTTGCGATAGGCTGATCGCCTTGGAAAGCTCGGCCAAAATGGCGGCTCGATTCAGCCAGACGCCGAGATAATTTTCGCTCTCAGGCAATGCGGTCCAAGCCATCCATTGCTCCACCGCCTCCACCGGCGTGCTCACCCAACCACGACGAATCGAGACTCGCTCCGGGGCAAAGGAATCCAAGGAGTCACTCACGTCGGGAGCACTTTGCTGCGCAGACGCGGACGGCGCTGCCGCAGCAGCCAAAGAAAGCTGCTGCGGCGACGGGGGTGACGGCACGGCCGCAGCGACTTCCGCCATGCGCGTCTCCGCGAGCGCCACCTCATCGGCTAGCGCATCACTGGTGGCGACTTCGGTGTCGGCAAAAGAACTAAATACACTGCTGAGCCCGACTCGGTTCTCGACATTAACTTTGCGCACGGCAGCCCGTTGCGCCTTGAGCGCGATATTCTTCGAAACTACCTGCTGCTGCCGCTCTGGCACCGCAGCCTCTGACTCGGAGACCACATCCTTTTCAATATCACTCACCGGAGACATAGCACCATATGCATCACTCGGTGCAGCCGAACCATCCAGACGAGGCAACTCTGACGTGGACTGGACGACGCGCTGGCGCATCGCGTCCTCCGGCGCCTCAAATTCAGGCAAAGTCCATGGAAAGACGCCCGACTCCGACTCGATCGCTCCTGGCGAAGGTAAATCAGCCCGCTCGCCAAACCAAGCCGTGACTGCATCCGAACCACGAAAGTAGAAGCCGGCCGCGATGTAAGGATTGCCCTCCACCAACTCTGCCAGTGCGACCCGCGGCTCTGGCACACTGCGCACCGCGACCAGGCCTTCGCTGACACCGTCACGCACTTCCGCCATCAATAAGTCGATACTCTCAGCCACCGAAGCGGTGCGGTTGGCCAAGGTGCTAGCCGCCAAAGACTCCACCCGATCCGCCTCGCGCCCCAGCAACCACCACGCGGCAGCTGCCATCGCCAGCGTCGCCCCAAACAGGAGACACCAAGCAAATATAACAGGACGAAAACGCATAGGACTTAGACTCGTAGAAAGGAATGAACTTGAGAAGCTTGAAATCGAGTGAAGGCGAAAGCCTGTAGGGGCGCGACTTGTTTTTTATGCCCTTGGGTGCACACCCGCGTCGTGCGCACGTCGACCTGCTAAATAACTACTGCACCGACTGTTGATTGCGCGACTGGTAACTATCGGCCCGGAAGCTCTTACGCTTCTCATTCGACAAGCCTTTCGTTTGCACCTCATCAGCTTCGTGCTCTAAGTTGGCACTGGGCGCAGCCACCACCTCGTCACCGAGAAAGCCATAATCCGCCGAGATTTTGCCAACGACACTGCGCAAACTGCTGGCCGCTTCTTCGCGGTCGCCGGCGTCCGCATAGTTGATGGCGGCTTCCTTGGCCTCGGCCACCCGGTTATCCACCACGTTTTGGGCAACATCCTTGCGCGCGGCGGCCACCACTTGCTCGACCTGATCGGTGTAACGAATTGGCACCGAAACTTGCTGCGAACGCGTTTGCGAGCTGCCGGCAGGCAGATAGTTCACTTCCACGTCGATCAGATCTTCGACTGCCCCCACCACGCCTTGCGGCGCACGCACTTCCACCAACGCGAGTTTTTCCAAACCGCTGTAAACCTGTGGCATACGAAAACGTGCAGCACCGTCACGCAGTTCCGCTTCGCGCCCCAGACTTTTCAGAATGCGCGCACCACCACGAGGCCGCACAATGATCTCAATATTCGTGGCCGCAACATTCAGTGCATCGCCCAACTCCCCTGCAAAGATGCGTGGCAGATCGTCGGCATTTTCGACGAAGTATGTGTTGCCCTGTCCCGCATCGGCCAGGGTGGCCATGATGTCTTCGTTATACCCAAGCCCGAGACCGACAGTGCTGATCACGATATCCTCGCCCGCCAGCGCGCGCCCCAAGGCTCGAAAATCGGCCACTTCCGTCGGACCACGGTTGGCCAGACCATCCGAAAGTAAAATCATACGATTCACATAGCCCGCATCACGATAGCGACGCAGCTCCGCCGCCGCTTGACTGAGGCCGGCATAGATGGCGGTATTGCCACGCGCAGATACCCGGCGCAGTGCGCGCTTGATAGCATAAAGTCCCTCGTCGGTGACTACTTGAGAAGAGACCAAGGTCTCCACATCATGATCGTAAATAATGACGGAGACTCGATCGCGCGCGCCGAGTCGCCCGACGGCCAACTCCGCAGCCTGAATGGCTTGCTCAATTTTTTGACCACTCATCGAGCCCGAGCGGTCCAGCACCAAGCTCAAGTTGACCGGTGGCCGTGGGATGAGATCGCTGGCTCGTGTGGGCAGGATTTTAATTTGCACCACCACGTCCTCTGGCTGCTGAGCCGGCACCACGGGTCGATCCAAAGCCGCGTCAATTTGTAAGAGCGTGCCCACTGGCAAGGCATCCGCACGCAGGCTTAGGCCAGTGACTAGCGCCAGTGCGACAATAATTGGAAGGAATCGATTTTTCATGTGAATACTTTCTGTTGGAAATGAATGCGTGATTGCCCCGATAGCATATCGAATCGCGCCCCCAATGTCGTCATAGCCGCGTAAAAGGATTGTCAGGCTTTTGTCATGCGGCGGGGCCTTCGTAGCTGGCTTGGCTCTGCCGCCCAGTCGCTGACGCGGCCTAGGCTCGGAGCGGGCGACAACCGTCTTCGCTCTGCGAGCTACGCCGTGTCGAGAGTCCACCCGTCTAGCTTCGTTCGGGACAAGCTTGCAGGATTATGATTAAGAGCGCGTACCTACACTTGACCCCTCTCCCGCAAGCACCATCTTTGGACCGCTTATGACAGCTCCAGCATCCAATGACGCACTTATGGAAGATATCGTCGGCCTCTGCAAACGCCGCGGTTTTATCTTCGCATCTTCTGAAATTTACGGTGGCTATAATGGCTTCTACGATTACGGCCCACTCGGTGTCGAGTTGCGCAATAACATCAAGCAAGCTTGGTGGCGCGACATGGTGCAACGCCGCGATGATATCGAAGGCCTTGACTCGACCATCATCATGCACCCCGACATCTGGAAGGCCTCCGGACATATCGACAGCTTTTCCGACCCACTGGTGGATTGTAAAGAGTCGAAGCGTCGCTACCGCGCCGACCAACTGTTCTTCGCCCCCGTCATTCTGGACGACGAAAAGGTCGGTTATGTGGCATTCGTCGAAGGCACCGATAGCGCCAGCATCATCAAACGCGCCAAAAAGCTACGCGACAATCTCGACAAAAAGCAGTCGAAGCTCGACGAAGCCGTCCTCAGCAGCGACCACACGGAATTTACCGAGGCCACAGACGCGCAGCGCGAACTGACGCTCGCGCCAGACGCCAACGCCGTTGGCAGCCTGACAGCCCCCCGCGCTTTCAAGCTAATGTTCGAGACCAAGGTGGGCCCGCTCGCTGACGACTCTGCGGTCGCTTACCTGCGCCCCGAAACCGCACAGGGCATCTTTGCCAATTACAAAAACATCGTCGATACTGGTCGTGTGAAAATTCCTTTCGGCATCGCGCAGATCGGTAAGGCCTTCCGTAACGAGATCACACCGCGCAACTTCATCTTCCGCTCACGCGAGTTCGAGCAAATGGAGATCGAATACTTCATCGCGCCCGATGCTGACTGGAAGGCACTCCACCGCGAGTGGATCGACACCTGCACCGACTGGTTGGTCTCGATCGGCCTCTCGCGCGAGGGCATCACCGAAGATATCCACCCCGAAGACAAACTCTCCTTCTACTCACAGGCGACCACTGACCTCATGTATCAGTTCCCACACGGCGAACAAGAGCTCTGGGGCATCGCCTGCCGCAGCGACTACGACCTGCAGCAGCACCAGAAGCACTCCGGCAAATCGATGGAGATCTTCGATGAAAGCTCCAAGACCAAGTATGTGCCCCACGTCATCGAGCCTTCGCTCGGCGTCGACCGCACCCTACTGGCCGTGCTGACAGCCGCTTACACCGAAGACGAAGTGCCCAACGACAAGGGCAAGGTCGAGAAGCGCACCGTTATGAAATTCAGCCCCAAGATCGCGCCGGTCAAGGCCGCCATCTTCCCGCTGCTCAAGAACAAGCCCGAGCTCGTCGAAGTCGCACAGAAGCTTTACAAGAAACTGCAGCGCCGCTGGAACGTCTTCTACGACGCCTCTGGCGCGATCGGTCGTCGCTATCGCCGTCAAGACGAGATCGGCACCCCCTACGGCATCACCATCGACTTCGATACCATCGAAAAAGACGGCACCGTCACGCTACGCGATCGCGACACTTGCGAACAACGCCGCGTGACTGAAGCCGAACTAATCGACTTCCTGGAAGAACAAATCGACGGTTAATCCGACCCGAGCATTGTATTTACAAAAACTCCCACAGCGAAAGCTGCGGGAGTTTTTTTGTATCTAAATTTAACACACAAGTTCAGCGACGATTGAACTGTGTTCCGACGACCCGATGCGATCGCATCGGAGTCCCCTGCGAGTGAATTAGCGAATTGTGATGTAAGGCTCGACTGGACGGTTGCAATTAGCCGAAGCAACGAAAGCGTCGCGATCTTCGGAACTGTGAAAAAGGTAGAGCGCATAACCGCCCCAGCCGCCACCGGAATATTTGCGACCGATGCAACCGTCTGCCTCGGGTAATGGCTGCATGCCCTCCTTGAGCTGCATTTCGTATGTCAAAGAGACCGCCTGCCCAAGCTTGCTGATGCTCGCTTCCACCACAGCTTCCTCCGCTAAGCGGCCTGCGGCTTCGATCATATCGTAATCGCGATCATTGTCGGCATTACCTGGAGTGTCGTGTGGAATATCCGTATAATGCAGCGCCATGTGGCCGTGCAGGAAATCTCCGTTGCGCTTGAAGTGGAGCACAGGCTTGTCGCCACTGCGCCACACGCAAAGCCCCGTCTCACGAATGATGGCCGGGTCCTGCCAGCCGACCCCTAGGTTGAGTTCGCTTTCCACCCCATCGTTGCCGTTGAGCAAGGCCCAAGCACCACTGCCTCCGAGCCCCGACTTCTGTTGATAGCCCCAATTGGTCAATGACACCATGGGAGAAATCGCACAGTTCACAATGAATCCACCCTTGCGCGCATGGCGCGGCACATCCAGCCAACCTCCCGCGAAGTCCACTCGCAGTGGTGCATACGCAGGCGTGCGAATATTGCGCACGATCGAAGTCGTCGAAACAGGCGTAAACTGAGGCGGCGTCTTAGGCAGCACGACATACTCAGCACCCACTTGAGCACAGAGCGCGCGTTTGCCTTCGGCGTATTGATCGTCTTCCGTCACTGCCAGGATGTCGGGCTTAATCTTGAGGAAGTGTTCTTTAAAATCCAGCCCCAGCTCTTCGCAGTCCCCGATCACCACTTGATCGACGATATCCAGCGCCGTCATTAAAGCCAGCTTGTGATCCTGTGGGATAGAGGTGCGGCGCTTCTTATGCTCCCACAACACCTTATCCGAAGCAAAACACACGGTCAGGTGATCTCCTAACGCGCGCGCTTCTTTAAAAAACTGAATGTGTCCCCCATGGAGGATATCATAACAACCGGAGATAAATACTTTTTTCATAAAATAGAGGGCTTCCAATCAACTAAAGTTACTTGTGGGTAGCGATTATCGCGCCAATAATTCCACGAAAATCGGACTGCCATATCAATCGGCTGACCTGCGGCAGGTGGCTCTCCGAGTCGCCAAGCGATGCCCGCGACTCCGCGTCTAGAGCTGGCATTGGCAGGCATGCGAAAACGAAAATTGCCTTCGCCAAAGGCCTGCGGAAATTCCTCCAGAACCACGCCCTTCAATCCGAAGACGGGCTCAGGGTTCCCTTGCCCGAAGGGATGCAAGCGATCCAGCTCATCCAAGAGCGCCTCGCCAAGGTCGGCGGGCTGCAGCCAAGCCGAAATCGATAAGGATGGCTCCGGCAAGCCATCTGGATATAACTGCTTCAAACTTTCCAGGTAGCACTGAGTAAAAGCAGCCACATCACAGGCCTGCAAAGACACGCCTGCAGCCATGGGATGCCCCCCCCAATGCCCCAGCAAATGGGCACAGCGCTGGAAAACTTCAACTAAATTGACCGAGGCCACGGAGCGACCGGACCCCTTGGCTTCCTCGCCCTCAGAGCCCAGGATCACGCAAGGTTTATGAAAGTGACGACTCACTCGACTGGCTACAATTCCAACGACACCGGGGTGCCAATCATCGCCAAAGAGCACGATGCCCGGCTCATCCGCAAATTCCACGGCCGCGCGTTCTTCCGCGTTCTTCGCAATCCCGCGTTCGATGCTCTGCCGCTCCTTATTCATCTCGTCGAGTTCTTCGGCGATCTGTTTGCATTCAGGATAATCCTCTATCAAGAGCAACTCGATCGGGAGCGACGCATCTGCAAGTCGACCGCTGGCATTAATGCGCGGGGCGATTTTAAAAGAGATATCGCAGCTGGCCATTTCTTGGCCGCTATCAATCCCCGACACTTCGGCCAACGCACGAATACCGCTACGTCCATTGGCGCGCAAGTGACGTAGGCCAAACCAGGAAAGAATGCGGTTCTCCCCATGCAGCGGAACCAAGTCGGCCACGGTGCCCATGGCCACGAGATCCAGGTAGTCTTTGAGTTGAATCCCTTCGACACGCGGATCTTCGGCTTCACGGCGATGCTTAAGCAAGCCATGCAACAACTTAAAGACCAGGCCGGCGGTGCACAAGTCGCGCCAAGGTGCCTCTTCGGCATCATTGACGTGCGGGTTGACGAATATGCAATCTTCGGGCGCCTGAGTCTTGGTTTGGTGGTGGTCGACAACGATCACATCGATCCCGAGCCCACGCAGGTAGGCAATCGGCTCATGTGCATTGGTACCACAATCCAGCGCGATGAACAGCTGCGGAATCGCTCCATCAAAGATGCGGTCAATGGCCGCACGGCTCAGGCCGTAGCCCTCCTCCATGCGACGCGGCACAGAATAGCGCGGCTCCAGATCCAAAGTGCGCAACATGCTCACCAACTGCACGGTGCTGGTGACCCCATCGACATCGTAGTCACCAAAGATGACGACAGATTCCTTGCCTTCGATAGCTTGCTCGATCCGCTCGACCGCGGCTTCGAGATTTACCATCTCAAAAGGGTTATCCAACTGCGCCAGACGAGGCCGCAAAAACTGCTCCGCAGCCTCGGTGGTGGTGATACCTCGTTGAACGAGTAACTCTGCGGTGACCTTCGACAGTCCGAGGCGCTCTGCCAATGCGGTGGCAGCGCCCTCGTCGATGTCGATTGAAGTCCAGAGCATATGCTTACACTAGATGCAACTATGCCTCTTCTTTTTGGCTCTCCCACTCATAGCGTTTGGGCGTGAGCTGACGCTCTTCAACATGGCGACGGCTCCCCTTGTGCCACCAGTAGAATACCGGGCTGGCAATAAAGATCGAGGAGAAGGTGCCGGTCAGAATACCCACAATAAAGACAAAGGCCAAGTCGTTGATGACGCCCGCTCCAAAGACATACAGCGAAACAGCTGCGAGCAGTGTCGTGATACTGGTCAGCAAGGTGCGAGAGAACACACGGCTAATCGACAGATTAATCACGCTACGCAGATCCATGCCAGGATTGAGCTCCAACTCCTCACGAATACGATCGAAGGCCACAATAGTGTCATTGATCGAGTAACCGACAATCATCAGGATCGCGGCCAACATAGGCGCGGTGAACTGACCACTAACAAAAAGACCCAACTCGCCACAGATGACGAAAATACCAATCGTCATCAAAACGTCGTGAATCGTCGCCACCACGGCACCGACACCGTAACCCACCTCGAAACGCAGGGCCACGTAGAGCAGGATGCCAAGCAACGCTGTGAGCACAGAAATCAGCGCGTTCCATTGAATATTTTGAGAAACCGAAGCACCAATTTGATTGATACCAGCCTCTTCAAAACCAGCAGTGGGGAATGCTGCTTGCAGCACTTCAAGTGTTGGGCGGGCTTCGTCAAAAGCAGTTTGAATCTTGAGCACTTCGCGATCTTCGCCAATCAAGCTTTGGTAGTGAACGGATACATCAGTCAGGTCCTGCGCTTCCACGGCTTCCATGATTTTGCCAGTCTCGACTTGCTCCGAGTAGTTGACTGTCATTTCGTCCCCACCGGTAAAGTCCTTACCAAGAATATTGTCGTGATGGATCACGACGCTGATCACACCGATCAAAACGATCGCCCATGAAGCGATGAAAGCCGGCTTACGGAACTTGAAGAAATCGAATTGTCTCTCTCCAAACATCTCCAGGCCGAGGATCGTGGAAACTCCGATGCGATGCACCAGGAAGTCGACCAAGAAACGAGTGACGATCAATGCACAGAAGATCGACGCGCAAATACCAATCGCAAGCGTCACACCGAAGCCCTTGACGGGCCCCGTGCCGAGCCAAATCAAAATTGAAGCAGTGATCAGCGTTGTCACATTGGCATCCACAATGGTGGAAGTCACCTTATCAAAGGCACCGGCAGTCGCATTCTTGATGCTCTTACCTGCACGCAGTTCTTCGCGCAAACGCTCGAAGATCAAAATATTGGCGTCCACGCCCATACCAAGCGTCAGCACCAGCGCGGCCACACCAGGTAGCGTCAATGTGGCACCTAGGCTGGCGAGCACGCCGAGCACAATCACCACATTGATCAAAGCCGACACCACGGCGACCAAGCCGCCGAGGAAATAATAAACCACCATGAATCCAACCACCGCAATGGCACCCCACTGAGCCGCACTGATCGAGCTATCGCGTGCACCAGCGGCCATCGTCGGGCCGACTTCATACATCTCATCGACACGCAACTCCACAGCCAGTGGATTATTCAAAACATTGGCCAGCTCGATCGCTTCGCGTTGGGAAAAATTACCCGTGATCTGAGCATTCTTCGAAAGCACGCCTTGAATGGTGGGTGCCGAATAAAGTTTACCATCCAGCACGATGGCGAGCGGCTTACCTACCATGCGTTCGGTCACGGTGCGGAACACGTCGGCTCCCTCACTCGTCATCACTAGGTTGATTTGAAAGCCGCCTGCTTGCGTCTGTGAAGCAAAAGCATCGTCAACGATCTCCCCCGTCGCCTCAGGAATCAACTTTACGAATTGACGACGCTCATACGTTTCACCGCTACGGTGATCTTCGATTTCTTCCGCCAACACTTCGTAACCGACAGGATAGCGATTGGCCGGAGTGGTGTCTGGAGTCAAATCAGGGTGCACCGCGCGAAATTCCAAACGAGCCGGCTTCTTGACCGCATCGATTACTTCCGGGTTATCCTTAGTGGACAGCCCAGCAAGTTGAATCTCGATGGCATTGTCACCACGAGCACGAATGACAGGCTCGGCCACGCCCATGCCGTCGAGGCGCTCGGCCATGATGCTGATCGCATCCTTGAGCTGCTCCGCTTGCTCAAACTGGCTGAGCTCGGTCTGCGAGGACTCATCAATCTTGAGCGTTACCCCCACCCCACCTTTCAGGTCGAGACCGAGACGAAGCTGGCTTTGCGCCTTTTTCAAGATGTGCTTGAGCAGGATGTCGTTGCGCTTGGTCTGATTCGCAATATCAGCGACATTGATCTGCGGAAAGAACTTCGCGTAATTGATCTCTTCTTCGACCCCCAGGTCGCGCAAGGCGATAAAGAGCGTCGGCGACTCCTCCGCCTCCACACGCGCCTGCGCCCGCTGGAGCACATCCGTAAAGTCCGCCTGCTCGGCAGTGACTTGCGACACGATGTAATCCTCGAAAGGACGATCCTGCAAAGGCGTAATGCTCATCACACACCAAAAGATAATGGCGGCGGTGAGTAGGAATTTCCAAAGAATGTTTCCGGACATGGGTATTAAGCTTAACGCGTGGGGTTAAGATGAAAGAGAAATTTACTTACTTGGCTACAGCAGCCTCGACCTTGTTCGCCACAAAGCCCTTACCAAGTTCAACCTGGGTGCTATCCGCGATGCGGATGACAAAACGATCGTCCTTAACATTCGTGATGGTGCCATAGAGGCCCCCCGTAGTGATGACCTCATCACCCGTCTTCAGCTCACTGAGCATTTTATCGTGCGCCTTTTGTCGCTTGCGTTGTGGCGCAATGATCAGGAACCACATACCCACAAAAAGCAGAATGATCGGCAGGAACTGACCGAGACCGCCGCCAGGAGCTGCCTGTGCGATTGGAAGGAGCGTTGAAATTTCGGGAATTGACATAGAGCTTGTTAGTTGAAAAACCGCAGAAGGAAAGGGAGTCGCCCCTAAATAGCAAGTTCCTATTTTTTTACTCGCTGAGCCCCATCCGTCTCAGCAAGAGGCGCAGGTGCTTGGGCGGCGCACAATGAATCGTAGCATCAGGCTCGCCGGGGATGATTTGCACCTCAGCCAAATGCAAGGCCACGCCATGGAATGCAGGTAAATTAAGGCCGGCTCGTTGCTTTTTAGGATGCAGGTCGCGCTGGCTCGGCGCCTCAGGGCCGCCATAAAGACTGTCGCCGAGCACGGGAATCTCCATCACTGCGGCATGCGCCCGCACGTGTTGCGGACGAAAAAAATCAACTTCAGCCTCCCAAAGCGCCCAGCCTTTGGCCGACTCCGCGATACGCTTGAAATCTGTAAAAGCTTTTTTCCCCTTCGCGGTCGAAGGAATCATTTTAGGCTTCACATTGTGTGGCAGCAGCGGCGCATCAGCCCGCATACTAGCGGCGCCCCCGGTAGGTTGCGCAGCCGTGACAAACTGAAAGCGAAAGCGGCAATCTCCAGAACCAAAACGGTTGCGAAGATCTGCCAGTGCCTCCCGGTTTTTCGCAAAGAGCGCCACACCGGAAATGACTGGATCGAGGTAATACACCGAAGCAAACAGCGACGCGCCACGACGCACCAGCTCAGGCTTCCCCGCCTGTAGCTGCGCATTGAGCGCGGCATCCATGTCCGGCTCATCATCCCAGGGATACGCACGCGTGCCGACTCCCGCCGGCTTTTCTAGCGCCACCCAATCCTCTGTCTCCGCCAAAACAGGCATGCGATAAGGCGCATCCCCCAACAAAGGAGGCGGAAAGCCAATGGCGTTTTTCTTATTTGGTTTCTCAGACACGCGAAAAGTAGATACAAAATACCCCCGGCTCGACAAGCGCAACCGAGGGTACCATTAAAAAGAATTGAACCGCAATTTACGCAGCGAGCAGCTGTGCACAGCGTGCCTTCTGGCGAGCAATCTTGTTCGGATGCACAAGGCCATTTTTACCAGCCTTATCAAGCGTTGAGATGTAATTGCGTGCAGCTACTGCAAGCGCATCCTTATCGCCCGCAGCCGAAGCAGCGTCCACCTTCTTCGCAAAAGTCTTAATGCGAGTCTTGATCTGACGGTTACGCAGAGCGCGAGTCTCTGTCTTACGGATGTATTTAAGTGCTGATTTTGTGTTAGCCATAGCTGAAAAAAAGTTAAGAGGCGGGAAAGTGGGGGTACCCAACGCAGCTGTCAAGGCGTAAATTTTGATAAAAGAGTGTCGATTTCGAAGTGCTGTAAGCCGGATTTTGTCCGCCGTGCGCCGAAGCGATTGGCTGTGCGTTCATTTATCTATCCCGCCGAAGCGAAATTCCCACCGAAGTGAGATGCGACATACCCGGAATCATTGGACGGGCAGCCCGATCCCCTATTTTGCCTTGCACCGGATTGGGTTTATCCTGCCTCCTTCGTTACCTCCGGAGCGGTGAGCTCTTACCTCCCCATTTCACCCTTACCTCAAACAAGTTCGAGGCGGTATAATTTCTGTGACACTATCCGTCACGCCAAGTTACCCTGACGCGCCCCCGTTTTCACAGGGAATCCTGCCCTACGGTGTCCGGACTTTCCTCTCAATCTTACGACCAAGCGAACGCCCACACTCCGAAATCGACTCGCACACGCTGGCTCGCCAATTCTTAAGGTGCAAGCGGTAATTTAGGAATTACACACGACGCCAGCGGCTCGCTTGTGCGATACTGTATTGAAACTTGCGCGCATGCTCCCGAATCAAAAAGGGCATATCCCACTGCGCCTCCAGCACGAAGGCGGGCTGCAGCGCCTGACGCAGGCCGGCAAAAGAATCGGCCGCCCCATCGCCGAGCCAATTGGACGATGCGGTGTACTCTTCCAACCAAGTAAAGGGAGTCGTGATAAAGAGCTGCCCCCCAGGCCTCACGAGCTCTGGTAAACGCCGCAGTAAACGCATCGGTTCGGGCAGCCGACAGATCAAATTACAAGCGACCACGAGGTCGAATTGCCCAATGTCTTCGCGGATATGCTGCGCATCGCCTTGCTCAAAGTGCACGCGACTGCGATCAATCGCGGGATCGAGCTCCAGTAGGAGCTGCGTCGTCGCGGAACCTTCGTCCAGTCGCGTCGCCGCATGCCGCCCATCGCTCGCCATGCGGCTCGCTGCATGTATAAAGGCCTGCGAATAGTCCACCCCGATCACCTCTTTACAATGACGCGCCAGCTCAAAGCTTGAACGCCCGACCGAACAACCAAGGTCCAGCGCACGCGCATCCGCAGGCAAGCTCGCGAATTCCGGCCCCTCCAGCGCACAACGCTTTGGAAAGTCCAAGGCATCGCCTCCACCAAAAGAATATGGAAATTGCTCCGCGGCACTGGCATAATGAAACACTAAATACTGCTGCAACAGCTCATCGGACTCGTAAGGGTTATTTTCTGACATCATCAATGATACAAACTGAAGGATTGAAGAGTTAGCAAGAAGCCGTTGACCTTTCTCAGCAAATCCAATAGTAGCTACAACATGTCATCCGACACTTCCCCCTGGGGCTTACATCCATTTTCCAATCAAAAAGAGATCCGTCTCCAATGGGAACAACTCCGCATCCGCATCGTTAAACGCGGCAGCGATCTACTATTGGTCGAGAACCGTGACGGCAGCCACAGCGGCAGCCAACTCGGGGCCTACCCGGAGTCCGACTTTCGGCGCTATGCTTTCCAAAGCCCGGTCGAAAGTATCCATGTGCAACCACGCACCCCCGATCGCCCGCTCGTCGTTCAACCCATTCACCCGCTACGCCTAGCACCGCGGGCCAAGGTCGAGTTCTACGTCTCAATTCCATTGGACATTCAACTCTTCGCCGGCGAAGGCAAGTCAGGCGAACGCATCGAACGCATCCGCGGCGAGATTCTCTCCGACACATGGTTCGGCGATCTGGCCGGCGGGGTGCTCTGCTACGCGATCAAGAGTCGCGCCCGCCGCGAATGCCCCACGATCGACTCTGAAACCACCGCTCGTGCCCTGTGCAAAGTCGAAATTCACAACCGCTCGATCGAGCAACTTCACTGCACCAAGTTTTGCCTACGCCTGGACCACTGCCACCTGTGGCGCAGCGAGGCCTCACTCTGGACCTCTCCGGTGCATATACGCTTCAATGGCAACGACCAGCTCAGCTCGATCGACTACAGCGAGAAAGCTCCCAGCGAAGCGCCGCAGGCCACAAAAATAACCGAGGCCACCGAAGCGCCCCTCAGCGGCCTCATTCGACGCACATTTGCCGGACTCGGCAACTCACTCACATAGCATGAAACCGCTAGACCTACCGACCATCCTCCACACTCTGGCCGTCCTTTGCATCGGACTCTTCTTGGTATTCTTCATCGGGCGCCTACTCACTCGCGTGCTGAAGCCGCGCTTCTCGCCTCACCACCTACTGCTCGCGCAAAAATCCTTCCTCTATGTCGGCATCGTACTGGTCGTCTGCACAGTACTGATCCAGCTACAGGTCAACCTGACCGCCGTGCTCGGTGCGGCGGGCATCGTCAGCGTAGCCATCGGATTCGCCGCGCAAACCAGTCTATCCAATCTGATCAGCGGCCTATTTTTGCTCGGCGAACGCCCCTTCGAAGTCGGCGATACCATTATCGTCAGCGGCACCCGCGGCGTCGTGCTCTCCATCGACTTACTTTCGGTCAAACTACGCACAGTCGACAATCTCTTCGTGCGCATGCCCAACGAAACACTGATCAAAGCCGAGGTCACCACCGTCACCCGCTTCCCGATCCGCCGCATGGACATCAATATCGGGGTCGCCTACAAAGAAGACGTCAAACAGGTCATCCGCGTATTAAAAGAAATCGCCGACAGCAACCCACACTGCCTCAACGAGCCAGAGCCGCTCGTACTCTTTAAAGACTTTGGAGCCTCCTCACTCGATTTCCTACTAGGCGTCTGGTTTGAGAAGAGCAAATTCGTCGATCTCAAAAACGGCATAATGCAGGACATCAAAGAACGCTTCGACCAAGAAGGCATCGAGATCGCCTTCCCACACCTAACCGTGTATGCTGGCAGTGAAACGCCGCCATTCCCCGTGAGCGTAACTCAGGACAAAGAGAATCTACCCTTCGAGTAGATCCACCATATATTTCGATGGCTTGTAATGCTCGATCAGGATTTCGGTCTGTTCGCCGCGAATCATGCGCGCTTGCTGCAAGCGAATTTCGGGTGTCTTATGCGGCGCGTAGAGCACATCATCGTGCGAGGCATTGGCATGCTCTTTAAAGAGGTCGGGCGTAATATTGCCACCGAGGTGGTCGTCGCGCCCCGTGGCTACGTGGATCGTGCCGAGGATTTTTTCATCCTGAATATCACGCCCAGAAAATGGCAGCACTTGCGTGCCAAAGCCGAGTTCGCCCAGCGCACCAATCATAGGATCTTCCTTCAAACGACGGTTGTGATCTTCGATCTCCGCATAGTCCCCATATACAAACTGCGATTTCACGATCTTGCCGTCTTCTACATGCAATAGACCGATGGTGCTTTCGTCGTATTTAAACGGAAAAACACCTTCCGCACTTTCAGGCACGAAATAAACCTCGCCCGCGGGCAAGTTGGCCACGTCCGGCTTGCCGGGAGGGCACAGACCATGACTCTTTTGCGCCTCTTGCCCATTGGTGTGCAGGATCAAAGTGTAGACTTTGCGCTCCACCTCAAAATCAATTTCAAAGCGGTCGGCCTTCGTCAGCCCTAAACGCAGCTTTTCCGCCTCCGCGCTCACCACCTCATAATCCACAGCCAGGCCGGTATCCAGGATGATTTGATTCAGTCCGTGCAAGGTCGCTCCACGGAAGCCGAACTCCTTGCACTTCGCAGTCAACGGAGCGGTCGCGGAAAAAGTCGAAACCGTCAAAATGATGTCGTACTTGGTATAAATATCTCGATCCAAGCTCAAGTGATTGCCATCCGGATCGTAGCAATCGTCCTCCATATCCAGATTACTACCGCCGGTTTCCTTGTAGGCAAAAATATCACCGCCGGTCCAGTTCATCTCATCCAGGGCGCCCGCCTTGAAGCCCTTATAAAAGACTTCGTGCCCATAATTCTGAATCGAGAGTGTCTCGTCCTCTAGAAATTTATAATCTTCGATGTCAGCCGGATTCGGCAAATCGATCAGGATGCAGACTTTTTCCCCATTACCGCGACCGAAGCAAGTCGTCAGCAGACGAGTGAGACTGAATGGAGGGAAGCTGCGTTCGTTGGCGTCGAGTATCATGGTTCGTTGGCGTTAGTTAGGCAATAAAGTCAGGCGAAAAAGTTCAGAGCAGACACAGAGCTGTGTCAAAGCTAGGTTTGACTGATAGGGCTGAGGTGATGAAATCGCAAATGATTTTGAAAATTTATCCTAATTCCAAGCATTCATGAAGCGCCTATTCGACATCCTATGTAGTCTCTTACTCTTGTCGGTATTGTGCCTACCACTGCTACTGCTCTTAATCCTGCAGCTGATTAATCTCGGCCGCCCCCTCTTTTTCAGACAAAGGCGTGCAGGTAAAGACGGGCGCGCCTTTAACATTCTCAAGCTCCGCTCCATGCGCAATGGCCCCGGCAGCGACGAGGAACGTCTCACCACCTGGGGCCAATTCATCCGCAGCACCAGCCTCGACGAACTGCCCGAACTCTGGAATGTGCTCAAGGGCGAGATGAGCCTCGTCGGCCCGCGCCCGCTACCGACCATCTATTTAGACCGCTATTCCGCTGAACAAGCCCGCCGCCATGAAGTCCGCCCTGGCATCACGGGTTGGGCCCAGGTCAAAGGCCGCAACGGCCTCACTTGGCAGCGACAATTCGAGCTCGATCTCTGGTATGTCGAAAACCATTCCTTCTTGCTCGACCTAAAAATCCTCTGTTTAACCATTACCACCGTTCTCCGCCGCGAAAACATCTCCGAAGAAGGCCACGCCACACGCAGCGAATTTCTCGGCAACGAAAAATAACCTCACGATACTCCACACACACCATGACCATCCAGAGAGAACAAGTCCTTCAAGTTATTATCGAAACGCTACATGAACTAGGCGAAGACCTCGAACTGCCCGAGCTACTTGCAGCGGACGAAAACACGCGACTGTTCGGCGCTCGCAGTGCGCTCGACAGCATGAATCTAGTCAATTTTATCGCCGAAGTCGAAGAACGTGTCTCTGAGGAATTCGGCGTCGATATCCTGCTAGCGAATCAGAGTGCGATGAGCATGACACACTCTCCCTTTCGAAAAGTATCCAGTTGCACTGACTATGCACTCACACTGATCAAGCAAGAAGTTGTATGAACCGTATCGCATGCATCACAGGAACGCGTAAGGGAATCGGACGCCACCTAGCGAATCACCTGCTCGCCAAAGGCTGGACAGTCGTCGGCTGTAGCCGACGTGAAAACGATCTGCAACATGCCAACTACAAGCATTACTGCGTCGATGTCAGCGACGAGGCGGCGGTGGTGGCGATGGTGCGCAAGATCAAGCGAGAGCATGGCCCCATTTACGCGCTCATCAACAATGCTGGCACGGCATCCATGAACCACATTCTACTCAGCCCTAAGAAGAGTTACGATCGAATCTTCGACACCAACGTGCTGGGCACTTTTCTATTGCTGCGCGAGTGCGGCAAACAAATGAGCCGGAACGGCGGTGGCCGCATCATTAACTTCAGCAGTATCGCGCATCCTCTCGACCTAGAGGGCGAAGCCCTTTATGCTGCCAGTAAAGCCAGCGTGGAATCCTTAACCCGCACCGGCGCCAAGGAGCTGGCGGATTATGGCATTACCGTAAATGCCATCGGACCGACTCCCATCGAAACCGATCTCATTAAAAATGTCCCGGAAGCTAGCTTGCAAGCTCTCTTAAAACGTCAAACGATTGCGCGCTTTGGAACCTGCGAAGATGTCGCAAATTGCGTCGATTTTTTCCTGCGCGAGGAAAGTGCATTCATCACAGGGCAAACTATTTACCTCGGCGGAGTCGCGTAACTCACACGGATCATGAACAACACTTGGTGGTTTCAACGTTTCACCGACTATGCAGAACGTGCATTCCTAGTCGAAGCGGACACAGTCTATAATTATTCAGCCCTCACAGCACGCATCGAAGACTACCACGCCGAATTCAAACAGTCCGGCGTGCAAGCAGGCGATGTGGTGGCACTTCATGGCGATTATACGCTCAACGGCATCGCTGCGCTATTTGCGCTCTTCGGGCTACAAGCCATAGTCGCCCCAATTACCAGCACTTCTCAAGCGGAAATCACTCTACGCGAAGAAGCCGCCCAGGCCAAATGGCGGGTGCAAGCCCGCAAGGACTTATTGACCCAGCAGCTTGCGGAAACAACAGACCCTCACGACTACGTCGTCAGGCTAAAGCAAAGTCAGCACCCAGGCTTAATTTTATTTAGTAGCGGCAGCACAGGCACGCCCAAGGCGATGATCCACGATGTCGAGAACCTACTAGCACCCTTTGCTCACAAACGAGCACGGCGCCTGTGCATTTTGATATTCTTACTTTACGATCACATTGGCGGCCTAAACACATTGTTTAATGGAATGGCGACGGGCGCTAAGATCGTAGTGCCTCCGTCGAGGAATGCAGATGTCGTCGCCCAAGCAATCGAAACGCACAAGGTCAAACTGCTGCCCGCCTCCCCCACCTTTCTCAACTTATTCCTAATGAGTGGTGCCGTCGAGCGACACGACCTGTCCAGCCTCAGATTTATCACCTATGGCACGGAACCGATGCCGGACAGCTTGCTGAAGCGTATCAAAGAACAACTCCCAGACACCGCATTGATACAAACTTTCGGCACCAGTGAGACAGGCATCACACAAACGATCAGCCGCTCATCCGAGAGTACACTAATTAAATTCGACGATCCCAACACGGAATACAAAATCGTAGAGGGCGAACTATGGATGCGTTCTAAGAGCCAAATCCTCGGCTACCTGAACCATGAAATGTCGCGCTTTACCGCAGACGGCTGGTTCATCACAGGGGATCTCGTAGAAGAGGCACAAGATGGATTCTTAAAAATCGTCGGACGGCGCGAAGAGCTGATCAATGTCGGCGGCGAAAAAGTCACTCCATCCGAGGTCGAAAGTGTTTTATTAGAACTACCAGAGATTGCCGACTGCCTCGTTTATGGAGAAGAAAACGCGATCACCGGGCACAACGTTGCCGCCAAAATAGTGCCCAACGGGGAGCATGAGCCGCGCAAACTCAAACGGCTCATCAAGCAACACTGCCGTCAACTACTATCCCCCTACAAAGTCCCTGTGCGGATCGTGCTCGTGGACGAGAACATTTTCGGCGAACGCTTCAAAAAACTGAGAGCGAAACAATCCTAATTCACTCCCCCCTATGAAGCGCTCCATTGCCCCAAGACAAAGATCGTCGTCCACAAAAGCGTGCGCGGCCAATTGGTCCAAATCAGCCGCCGGCGCTTGATTTGCGTCGGATCACCTTGATCGATCTGGCGGTGTAGCGGCACGGATACGAAAAAGGACAGACCCCAGCATGTCAGCACTAGGATCAAGACCAGCCAGCTCAAGGCTGTGCCGAACGCCCACACCGCCCAAGCAGCACAAATGAGTTGCAAGATCATCAACGGAGCGATGATCCAGGTGAAACGAAAGACATAAGCCTTATGCCAGTCGATCATCGACGCCCCTTCCATGTGCAAGAAGCTCGGATAAATGATGCACTGCACCAGCCACAGTATCACACAAATGCCGAAATCGACGAGTGCGTGGACTTCAGACATCGGATCGGCAGAGTGGATCGGCAGTCTTCACCAGTGAAGCCCCTACGATGACAACTTCCCCTTTTTGTGCAGGAGCTCGGCGATTTGAATGGCGTTGAGAGCAGCGCCCTTCCAGAGCTGGTCACCAGTCACCCAAAGCGCGAGACCGTTTTCGAAGACCAGATCTTTGCGGATGCGGCCGACGCCACAAGGCACCACCTCGGAGTAGTTGAGCGGCATCGGGTATTCGGCATTAGCGGGATTGTCCACCAGCTCGGCACCTTCGAAATTGCGCACGGCTTCGCGCGCGGCTTCAACAGTGACGGGCTTTTCAAATTCAGCACTGATCGAGATCGAGTGGGCACGGAAAACGGGCACACGCACACAGGTGCAAGTCACGCGGAGATCGTCGATCCCCATGATCTTGCGGCCCTCGTTGAGCATCTTCATCTCTTCCTTGGTGTAGCCGTCGTCAAGAAACTTGTCGACGTGGGGAATGAGATTGAAGGCGATCTGATGCGGATACACTTCTTGCTTCATCTCGCCCCCTTCAGCCCAAGCGTGGGCCTGTTGATCGAGTTCGATCAAACCGCCGGCGCCACTGCCGGAAACGGCTTGGTAAGTGGAAGCGATAAAAGACTTCAGGCCGAAGGCTTTGTGCAGCGGATAGAGCCCCATCAACGAGATCGCAGTCGAGCAATTCGGATTGGCCAAGATGCCTTGGTGATTGTCGACCGAGTCGGGATTGATCTCGGGAATGACCAGTGGCACGTTCGGGTCTTGACGGAAGGCGGAGCTGTTATCGACGACGATACAACCGCGCTTGACGGCCTCTGCAGCGAAGAGCTTGGACTGGTCGCCCCCGGCGCTAAAGATGCAGACGTCTAGGCCTGCGAAGCTCTCTGGAGTCGCTTCTTGAATCGTCCAGGATTTGTCGCCAAACGATTGTGTCTTGCCCGCGGAGCGTGCCGATGCGAGCAAACGAAGTTCCGCGATGGGGAACTCACGCTCGTGAAGGAGACGAATGATTTCTTGACCGACTGCACCAGTCGCTCCGAGGATGCCTACGTTATATGCCATTTGATTTAATAGAGGAAAGCGCGCGTGTAAAACAAAGCTGTGAGGCCTTGTCAATAACACCTACAGATCGCTGCTTGCTGGTTTCAATTGCCGACCAAACAATGGTCGTTCTGGAAAATAGCAAGCTAGTGAAAGAATATACAGTCTCAACCTCAAAAAATCCGCCCTCTTGTGTGGCAGATTCTTTTGGCACTCCCTCGGGACTCCACACCATCGCCGACAAGATCGGAGCCGATGCGCCGGAAGGCATGGTCTTTAAGGGACGGGTGGCGACGGGAGAACTTTACACCGAGGTCTCCGAGGAAGATGCCGCGCGCAGCCTGATCACCAGTCGTATCCTACGCATGCGCGGTCTGGAGCCGGGCAAAAACAGCGGCCCCGGCTGCGACACCTACGATCGCTACGTGTATATTCACGGCACCAACAAAGAAGAACTGATCGGACAACCCGCCAGCGCGGGCTGCGTGCAGCTGCGCAATCGCGAAATGATCGAGCTCTTCGAGCGAGTCGAGGCAGGCGATCTCGTTTGGATACGCTAATGCCGCGCCTGGAATACGACTGCGAAAACTGCGGCGCCTGCTGCCGCTGCTTTCCGATTTTTGCCAGCGAGACCGATGCCGAGCGCGAACCTGCGATCCGGCGTGAGACTCGACAACTGGAGCCCCATCTGGCCACCCAGGACAAAGCTTACCAAATGCACCCGCTCCCCTTTTTGGAGAGCTGTGCGTTTTTAAAAGAAGACCAGCTGTGCCGCATTTACGCCACCCGCCCGACAGTTTGTCGTCGCTTCGAAGCGGGCAGCGACCAGTGCATTGAAGCGCGGGAGCGCATGGGAGTCGGGCGTACGGCCCATTAGACGCCACTACGGTACAGACACTGATACGCCTTCGGAAGCAGCCCATGCCGCTCCTTAAAAGCACGCGCAAAGTGGCTCGCATTGGAATAACCTACCTCATTGGCCACTTGAATCACACTCAATCGATCCTGCTTGAGCAAACTGGCCGCATAATCCATCCGCAACTCACGTAAATAGCCAAAGGTCGTCTTCCCGTGTATACGCTTGAAAGCAGATTTCAATTTGTGCTCATTCAAACCAGACAGCTGACACAACTCAGCCATTGAATACTCGTAAGATGGATCATGCTGCATATGCTGACACAATTGCTCGATCGCCTCTCGATCGCCTGCATTCAGCTGCGGGCTCGTCGCATTCACCATTGCCTCTGCCTCACTTAACAGCTCAGCTATCCACACCAGCGCATTGGCTTCGATCTGAAGCCGACGTTTCAAACCAGCGCTCTCCCCCACGCTCACCTGCCGAGCGCACTCCAAAGTGCGAGGCCCCATTCGGCCGCCGACGAACTCACCAAGCTCCCCCGATGCGGCAAATTGTTGCAGCTGCTGGTTCACTTGCCCCTGCGAACTCAGCTCAGCCAACTGCCCGACCATCACGCGCGAGCATATACATAGCCCGAATGCCACCCCGTCCGAATGAGTGCGATCAATCAAAAATTCGCGACGCGGCATCGTGAACCATTGCCCCGCTTCTACCTTTTCTACCACACCCGCTGAAGTCGTCCACTTCGCCCATCCGCGTATCACAAAGCCCATCACTAGATAAGTCTGCCCGAAATCAATATGACAGTGATTCGGGCCGTCCAAACGGCACTCGATATAAATATAGCCTAGGCCAGATCGTAGCTGAAACCATTCCGCATGCCCCCACACACCGGATTCCCTCCAATCCCAACGCTGGGGAGGCTGAAAGGGGCAGGCGGGCATCGAGGCCTTCGCCTCATCCCCCAGACTCAGGCCTGTTCGCACGTTCTGCATTCGTTCAGTTTTGTTGTTTCTAAATATCGGCACAATCGACACCGACGCGCTCAGAGCGCTGCATAGATAGCTAGTCGTGAATCAGCGTCAAGCGATAATGAGACTCTGTATCATAACATATGATCACGAGAACACACTTTCGCCCGACAGTTAAATCGCCCAGCGATCAAGCGATTAGCTACAAGTTCAGTTCTAATTGATCATTTTGCGCTAGCGACCAAGCAGTATAACCACGCCCCCGCAAAGTGGCGGCAAAAGCCTGCTCATAGCCATGTGTGGCGTAGACTGTCTTCGGCGCCACTTGATCGACAAATTGCAAAAGATCGGGAAAATCAGCATGATCCGAAAGTGGGAGCACCTCATCCACTCCATAGCGATATTTCGCGGAACCATCCATCCCCCATCCGCTCACCATGGCAACGAGACAATCTTTGCGCGGCATTTTCTTCAAGACTGCTGGAGGCATCACTACGATGCAGTCTCGCATATTTAGAAAATCCAAGGGACGCGTATCCGGCATGACGACACCGTAGGCGCTGTAGACCTGATTGAGCGGCGCAATGGCCTTGTGCACCATTAAGGCCTGCGGGCGCAGCTCCAATATTTTCAATACTTCTTGCGCCTTACCTAGGCTGTAAGCCAGAAGAACTGGCGTGCTCCCGGCAGCCAATGCACGATCACAAAAATCATGAATACGCGCACAAGTCTCTTCAAAACTGGGAAAGACATACTCCGCACGTCCAAAAGTAGTTTCCATAACCAGCGTATCTGCCTGAGGGACATCGATCGCCTCCGCAGCCAGTCCCTGCCGTGTTTTAAAATCTCCCGTATAGAGAAAAGTCTCTCCCGCATCGGTCTCTAAATACGCCATCGCAGAACCGAGCACATGTCCCGCGGGGTAGAAGCTCAGCCGATAGCCTTTGCCCACATACACCTCCCCATAGGACAGCGCCCTACCGCGATCTGCCATTGCATTGCCATTTCGCACACGTATGAGAGCAATGGTCTCAGGCGTCGCCAAGTAACAATCATGATTCGCTACATGGTCTCCATGTGCATGCGAAATCACGGCAAACGGTTTTCGTTTGCGTGGATCGAACCATAGCTGACATTCTGGCAGCAAAAGTCCTCCTCGATAAATTGGCTTCAACATACACGCATACTGATTCACTCAAATACAAATCTCGAGTGAATCCTCTCTTTAAAAAAAATAACTTTTGACCGTTGAATTTAGAATCACATAGCTTGTCAAAATATGGAATCGGTAATGCAAGCTAGCGTAGCAGAAAAAGTGCGATCCACGCAACTGGAGCATAGCTCGCCCGCAGAATGGGTGCGCATGAACGAATCCGTACGAACCACCCCCAGACGCGATGGAGAGCCCATCACAAGACTGCTGCTCGACATTCAGCACGACACTGAGAGCCATGCCTCCTGCATCCGCCAACAACAGCGCTTAGAAAACAAACAAGCTGTACAGGAGCTAGCACAGTGGCGAATAAACTTTGACCCCAATAGCCAAAAAATAAAGCTTCATCACATCCGCGTCATACGAGATGGAATCACACGCGAATATTCGAAGCCAGAAAATGTCCGAATAATACAGCGTGAAGAAGACTTGGAATCCTACATCTTGCATGGCCAAGTCACCCTACTAGTGGTCCTGGAAGATATACGCGTAGGCGATGTGATCGACTCATGCTACACCCTGATCAATCAGCCTCAACTTCTTCCCGACCACTTTTCAAGCTTCCAATCTCCCCCCGATCTCATACGCACTGGCGAATACAAGCTATCGGTGCGCTTCCCGCAGCAGACAGCCATACAATGGAAGTCGGCTTTGCCCGAGAATAACCCGCTCATTACAGAAGAGGAGGGAGGCTACATTCGCTGGCAATGGCGCACACATGACATCGACCCCACGGAAGCAGAAGTCCACACCCCCTCTTGGAAACTGCCGACAGACTGGGTTCACATCTCCGACATGCAAAAATGGTCCGAACTCGCGGTGGCTGCTCATAGCGCTTGGCCAGAGGTGAGCGATTTCAAGTTACCCGATCAACTCGCTTCGAAAATAGATGACCCGGGAAATCAAAAGAAGACGGCCGACACCCTCATTCGCTACGTGCAAGACGAGTTTCGCTACCTAAGCGTCAAAACAAATCTAGGTGGTCAAATTCCCAATCCACCCGAAAAAGTAATCGAAAGAGGCTACGGTGATTGTAAAGACCTCTGCTCACTGCTCACGCACCTGCTAGGCAGCCAATCAATCAAAGCACGCCCAATACTGGTCAATACTACACTCGGAAAAAGTCTTCCTGAGCTCCTGCCTTGTGCGACACTCTTCGATCATGTGATCGTCGAATATAAAATCGATGGTATGGCCTACTGGGTCGACCCCACACTGACCGAGCAAGGCGGCGGCGCCACCGGCCGCTATATCCCGAGCTACTATTTTGGTCTCCCCATTCAGGCACGCCCCACCCACTTAGTCGAGCAGCCCCACAACCGCAGCGTCAAAGATAGCTACCAACTACACGACACCATTTTACTGGACACAGCTAAAAACACGTCGATTTTACGGGTCACCACAACTGTCAGCGGCAGATACGCCGACGATTTCCGCCTTCAATTTGCCCAAGAAGGTCCAGAAGGCTTTATCAAAAGCACAGAGGAGCGCCAAAGCAATCGCTACCAAACTGAAAGCTCAGTGACTCCCGTAAAGTACCACGACAACCGCGAGCTAAATGAATGGCAGATGATTGAAGTCTACAACATCGACTTCTTTAAAAGCATGAGCTTCGACCGACAGTTTCTGCAGCTCTCACTGCCGCGCTCCATAATTATGGCCGCGCTCCCTACCCCCGATGAAACGGAAAGGCAGGCCCCGTTTGAAATTCCTAATAATTTAGACATCACCCACATCGTGGAAGTGCATTCGAAAGCAAATGGCCGCCAAAGGCGACAATTGAAAACCTTCGAACTAGCCGGCCTCGAAGCCTCCGTAGAGGGCATCTTTAGAAGTGGCGCATGGACTAAGACCATCCAACTTAAAACGTCAACCGACCACATACCTGCAGACCAAGTCTTAAGCTTACGCCAACTGTTGCTCGACCTTTGGCAACACTCCTCATGGGTAATTACTGCCCCGAGAGGCCTCGTTCGACTACACCGCCCAGAAGACTTCGGTCAACTGACAGCAGACAAGGCAAAAGCGAAGAAACGACCTCAGACTACAGTGGTGCCCAAGAAGCAGTCAGCCAGAAGAGCACGTTTCAGAGCACAGAAGCTATCCACGCACCCAGAGGAAATCAAAAAAAGCGAGCAAGACACACCCAAGCAAAAGGGTCGCGGCAAAAGCAAAAAAGAAAGCCATTCCGGCAAGCGAAATGGCTTTCTAAAATCGATTCTGTTCTGGAAGAAGTAAACCCCTCTCCAGAGCTACGATGCCTGTGGCTTAAATGTGAATCGCTTCGCCAAATACGGCAGCAGCAGCTTCCATCATCGCCTCACTGAGCGTGGGGTGTGCGTGGATGGTGTTATGAATCTCTTCAGCAGTCGCTTCGAGCTTCATACCTAGGCCATACTCTGCAATCATCTCGGTGGCATCGGAGCCCACGATGTGTGCGCCCAAAATTTCGCCGTATTTTGGATCGACCAACATTTTGACAAAGCCTTCAGGTTGGTTGGAAGCAACCGCCTTGCCTGATGCTTGGAATGGGAACTTGCCCACCTTATAGTCGATGCCCTCTTCCTTGAGCTTCTTCTCAGTCTTACCAATCGAGGCAACTTGAGGTAGGCAATAGGTGCAACCTGGGAATTCGCGCACGCGTTCCGGCTTACCATGGCCGAACATACCATTGACGGCTTGCACCGCTTCGAAAGTGGCTACGTGGGCCAACCAAGGCGGCCCGATGATATCGCCCGCAGCATAAATGCCCTTGACCGAAGATTCGTAATTCTCGTCAACCTTCACATAGCCGCGATCCAGCGCAAGCTTGGTGCGTGTTGAAAGTAAACCTTCTGTGTTCGCAACCACGCCAATCGCCAACAAGATAGAATCCGCAGTAATGCTCTCCTTCTTGTCCCCCTTGACGAGGTCCATCTTTACATTTTTAGCGGCGACCTGGATATTCTCTACGGCAGTCGACACGCGGCAATCAATGCCACTTTGCTTAAAGGAACGCTCTACCACAGCAGCCGTTTCATGGTCTTCAACTGGTAGAATTTGGTCCATCATTTCAACCAAGGTGACCTTAGTCCCAAATGCATTTAGGAAATAGGCGAACTCTGCACCGATCGCTCCCGCACCAACAATCACGATGGACTTGGGCTGCTTTTTCATCTCCAGCGCCTGACGGGAGGTCATGACACGCTCGCCATCAACTTCGAGGTCTGGCAAGCGACGCGGCTTACAACCAGTCGCGATCAGAGTTTTCTCTGTCGACAAAATCTTCCCCTTGTCCTTACCAGCAGTCACTTCGACCATGCCAGGCACATTGATTGTGCCCGTGCCGATGATGTGATCGACCTTGTTTTTCTTAAAGAGAAAGCCGATGCCCTTTGCCATCGTCTCTGATACATTGCGCGAACGACCTACGATTTTGGAAAAATCATAATCGAGGCCCTTGACGGTAATGCCCAGATCTTCGCTGTGCTGAATCTTATTATAAAGCTCTGCACTCTTCAGCAGCGCTTTAGAGGGGATACAGCCCCAGTTTAAACAAGTGCCACCGGGGCGCTCTTGTTCCACGCAGGCGACTTTCTTACCAAGTTGGCCGGCACGGATGGCTGCAGCGTAGCCCGCAGGGCCACCGCCGATGACGACGAGATCGTATTTTTTTGTCGATGACATAAGCTAAATTAAAAGCGTCAATTTTCGGGTGGAGTCAATTCTTATCAAATAGGCGAAATTCGTATCGCGATTCATACACCACTCTTCAACTGGACTGCTTTCCAGCCTGTCTAGTAGCGTGTTGCCCGCGGCTTAAATATCAATCACGTCATCATCCTGCAGTGGCTTATGCCGACGCTGAGATTGGTTCGATCCAGGGCGAGCCTCTGGCCCCACAGAGCGAGCACCAGGCCGACTCGTCCGCACCTGCACTTTACTCTGTCCAAATAGCAAGTTGGCGAAGGCACTGGTTAAGCTCACAATTAAAGCCCCTGCCAAAGCCGAAGAAAAACTATCCACGACAAAGCCAGAAACTAAGTTTCCCACCAAAAGAAACAGCAAAGCGTTTATAAACCAAATCCCCAGCCCAAAGGTCATAATGATAAAGGGCAGTGCAAACAACATTAGCAGCGGCTTCAGAAAGACGTTGCACAAACTAAGTAACAAAACTGCGACCACTAAAGCCCCGGTATCCGAATAATGAATGCCCGCAAACATGTGCGATGCAATCAATACCCCCAGCGCGATCAGTAACCAACTTTTGAAAATACGTTTAAAGTCCATAATTAAGAATCTGAGTCAGTAGTGGGATCCACCTCAGTATCCATGCTGGGTTGATAGCGGAAACTATAAGATACAGGCTCCTCCCCATCAACTGCTGGAAGAACCAGGATCACGTTGTATAAATGCGGCGGCGGCAGAATGCCGGGAGCACCGAGTCCGAAACCATCCAGCAAAAGCTTCAGATGGTGATAAGAACGTCCACGCACGACGCCCGTGAAGCGGACAGTGGCCGACTCGGCCTCAGGTTCTGCAATGAGTCCGTTCTCATCGATCCAATATAGGCGCAAACGATTATCAACAATGCGTAAATTGATTCGTGGATCCTCTTCACCGCGATCCACATAATAGCCTTGTTCAGTCACCAAGTCACCTAATTCATAGGGTGGCTCAGAGACTTCGGTCGGCAATTCAACTGGCTCCTCCTGCGCACAAAGAGAAAGGGAGCTGAGCAACACGAGCAGAGTGTGGAAAAAGAATTTCATAGCCTAAACATGCGCAAGTCGTCGCGAAGATCAACCCTCACCCGCCGACTCACGCGCTTGGATCTCAGATTTAAGTTTTTTTACCTGTGCCATCCGTTGCGCTGTCGCAGCTTCCGCGCCAGCTTGGCCAGGCACATAGAAAGTCATGGGGTCCAACATGTAATCTTGTCCCGAAATCGCATGCGGATAGTCATGGCTATAGCGGTAATCGGCCCCATGCCCGAGCGCTTTATTTGTTTTAGTATGAGCATCTCGCAGCCACAAAGGAACGGCTTGAATTGGTTGATCACGGAGACTTTGCTTCACAGCGCCCATGGCGCGTGTGACAGAATTACTCTTTGGAGAGGTCGCCAAATACAGTATTGCATGCGCCAATGCATACTCACATTCTGGCATACCAACCTTTTCGCAGGCCTCAAAAGCTGCCACCGCAACTGTCAACGCATGCGAATTTGCCAGGCCCACGTCTTCTGATGCGAGAATGGTTAAGCGGCGCGCAATAAAGCGTGGGTCTTCACCTCCTTGCAACATTTTGAAGGCCCAGTAGAGCGCCGCATCAGGGTCGGAGCCACGGATACTTTTGATCATCGCAGACACGTGATCATAGTGCTCATCTTCATCGCGATCGTAGCGAATTTGCCGCTCTCGCGCAAAAACTTCGACCGCATCGGCATCCAAGTGTGCTCCCACGGGTTGACTCAATACCAAGGTCTCCAGAGCATTCAGTGCGCGCCTCAAGTCTCCGCCTGAAAAGTCGGCCATCGCTTGAAAAACCACCGAATCCGCGCTACAGCGAAAACTGCCCAAGCCGCGCTCGCGATCGCTTAAAGCACGTGCCAGCACCGTCGCGACGGCTTGCGAATTGACAGGTTCTAAGCGAAATAAATGGCTACGACTCAGCAGCGGTGGATTCACATAGAAGCCGGGGTTATGCGTCGTTGCACCGATCAAACGAATATTACCAGCCTCCACGTCTGGCAGCAAAAGATCCTGCTGCGACTTATTAAAACGGTGAATCTCATCGATAAAGAGAATCGTATTCTTCGCAGGTTCATAGCGCGCTAAGCGCAAGATATCCCGCATCTCAGCCACATTGGATAGCACCGCATTGATACGCACAAATTTACTCTTTGTCTCCGCGGCGATCACCTCAGCGAGCGAAGTTTTACCACAGCCCGGAGGGCCGTAGAAGATGAGACTACCAAAATTATCAGCCTGAATCAGTCGCGGCAATAGACAGCCATCCCCCACCACATGGTCTTGCCCGATCACTTCGCTCAAGTCACGCGGGCGCATGCGCACTGCCAAAGGGCGGTGCTTGGGCTCGGAGGCAGTCTTTCCTGAGTCGGCGAATATATCAGCCTGATCCAAATCTTTTGGCATGCCACTACATTCAGCTCTGCGCATGAGCCTTGCAAGTGTGAACAAAACGAGAAAGACTCTCACACTAACGCCTCCTACCTCATGCCGCGTCAAAGACAGATGCCTACCCGTGCGCCTGCGTTGTTCCTACTCGTCGGCATGGTACTTGGTCTATGCCTAGCAAGCACACAGCCCGCTCCCGTCGCATTTAGCCTAACGTTCGCACTCTTCTTGGCTGGCTTCAGTTATTATTTCGCGAAAAGAGGAAGCTCACTCTGGTTACTGAGTTTCATTACGGCCACCAGCTTGACGGCTTGGGCATATGGAACACTGCGACTGCCCATGACACCCAGCTCAGACTTTTTAAAGCTACCCGCCCGTGAAGCATTTTTACAGTTCGAGGTCGAACGGATCCTACAAGAAAGAAATCAATACGGTAGGCTGAGTGGTATCGCGAACGTAATCGATGCGAATACAACAAGTCGCCTACAGCCTGGCGCCAAAATATTCTTTCGTGTCGACCTAGAGGAGGCAGGCACGGTTCACTTGCTGCGTGGGAGCGTCATTCAAGCCACTGGCGTCCTCAGCCCCATACCGCTCAAGCTGGAGCCAGACAGCTTTGAAGCGTACCTAAAAGACATCGGCATACACTATCGATTTGAGCGCACCAGCGAGCACCAGTTGTTAAGGCCGCCCGGCTCCTTCGATCAATTTTGCCAGCGCATGAACCTACATTTCCAGCACTACTTACGGCTCGGAGCACCGGAAAACCATGAGCTGGACAGCATCTACATTGCCATGTTATTAGGACGCAAGGCCGAGCTCAATAACGATCAAAAAGATCGTTTTCGAATGACAGGTACCATGCATTTTTTTGCGATTAGTGGACTACATATTGGCGTCATTGCGACCGTCATCGCACAGTTTTTAATACTAGTACGGGTGCCACGAAAAATCAGTCCCTTCATCGGGCTTCCACTTCTTTACTTATATGTAGAGATCACCGGTGCCGCCCCCTCCGCCGTACGTGCCTTCCTGATGGCGGTTTTTTTCTGGGCAAGTTATGCGTTTACACGCCAGCGCACACCGCTTTCCGCGCTCGCGGCATCGGCAGTTTTCGTATTGATCCTCAAACCAGACCAAATTTGGAGCATCGGCTTTCAACTGTCCTACACCGTGGTGCTCAGCATATTACTCTTTGGTTTGCCAGTATATGAGATGCTCACACAGAGACTCGCCCCTTTTAAATATTTACCTAAAGCAAATTGGACACGCTTACAGCGACTCTATGCGGGCGCAATCGATGCAGTCATACTTCTTTTCGCAATCAGTTTTTCCGCTTGGCTAGCCAGCTCGCTACTCAGTGCCACTTTTTTCGGATATTTCTCCCCTGCAGCCATTCTACTAAATATGCTATTGGTCAATTTGGCGGCACTCGCGATTAGCACCGGAGTGATTTCGCTCGCATTAGCAATCATCGGCTTAGAAACCGCGACTGAATTTATCAACCATGCGGCATGGCTCAGTATCTATCTGATGGATCAGCTGGTGGTCGCAAGCACACGCATCCCTGGTATGATTATTCATTCCGATACATTTCCCAACTACATCGCTTATCTCGGGCTAAGCAGCTATTTCATTTCGCTTTTTTGGTTAAATCATGCCCGACATAAACGTGCATCTTACGCCTGGTTGCTGCCGATCTTATTGATAATATTGAGTCTATTTTTAGGAATGGGTACGTAAAAAGGCCCGATCACACTTTCGTGCAATCGGGCCATAATACTGGCGATAACCTACTCTCGCACCCCAGCGTGGGGGCACTACCATTG
>NZ_JARXHW010000250.1:0-425 GCF_031127805.1 Thalassobacterium maritimum
AGCAAGAATGGTGGAACGTGAAGTTCCTGCGTATAACCGCCTTAAAACAGACTGCGTAGCACGTCGATCAGTCTGGCTGCGGACCCGCATGGCAGGTGTCAGTCCCGCCGAAGGGGAATGAGCGTAGCGAGTCGGGGGTGATGTGAGAGCTGGGGGACTTAGTGCCCCTGGCTACTCGATTTGTGCCTGATATTAGTGTTTAATGCTTAATTGAGGGATGTCTATTTTGAAGTCCTTAACTCCGTAGTAGGCCTCAGCTATTTTTATTTCTCTTTCAACTCGATCTTCCCATGGATACTGTGATGTGTCCTGAGAAAAGTGGACAAGTGGTTCTCTTAAGACGAGGATCATAAATAATGAAAAGACGACAATATACCGCAGAGTTCAAGAAGGATACAGCGTATCAGATAATCATCGAAGGAGTC
>NZ_JARXHW010000251.1:0-422 GCF_031127805.1 Thalassobacterium maritimum
GTGATCTGATTCATCGGCGTGTATCAGCGTTCATCTGCGGTTAAATACAGAACGCATGCACGACGCGGGCGTCATAAATGAAGCCCCTACAAAAGGAACCTCCTAGCAAACTCTCCACTCTCCACTTCCTACTCCCTACTGCGCGCATCGCGCGATCCCACTCCCGACTCTGCACACGCAGCCGCTTAAAAGCGGGACTCCTAACCCGGCACTCGGCAACTGACTCTGACGCGGGCGTCACCACTTCAACTGGCTCAGGGACTTCGTCAAGTGAAGCCCCTACAAAAGGAACCTCCCAGCAAACTCTCCACTCCCCACTTCCAAAGCAGCCTCGGTTCTTCGAACCGGGGAGGAGTCTCGAGTGTGATCTGATTCATCGGCGTGTATCAGCGTTCATCTGCGGTTAAATACAGAACGCATGC
>NZ_JARXHW010000252.1:0-419 GCF_031127805.1 Thalassobacterium maritimum
CGGTTCTTTTCGATCGTGATCGCGTTGGCTCCGGCGGGCGAGTAATCGGTCTGGAAACGCCGTCCAAAGCCGTCATATTGTGCAGTCCAGATGTAGCTGCCTACTGTTTCAGTGGTTCCGCTGTCAACTTGGGTGATAGAGAGCAAGTGACCTTGTCCATCCCAATTGAAGGTTTGCACAACATCACCACTCGCCCAAGAGCGAGTTTCGACCCGCCCGTGGGCATCGTAGGTCGTGGTGATATTGGCGGGATCGGGCGCAGCCACCGTGAAAGTGCTGCTGTCAGTCGCCTGATAGTTGGAATCGGGATGCAAGTGCGTGCCGCGTGCTTCGAGGGTGTATTGCCCGGCTTCGAGTGTGAGTGGAATACTCCAAGTGCCGTCGCCGTAATCCACATCCGGATCAATAGTCTGCAAAAA
>NZ_JARXHW010000253.1:0-413 GCF_031127805.1 Thalassobacterium maritimum
GTAAAATCTTCCAGACTCACTCCATCCACACCAGCGGCTCCGCCGTTGGCTTTGACGCGGCGATACGCCGCTTCGAGGTTCGTGCTACTGAAGATGGCCTCCAGTAACTCGAGCTGCAACCGGCTGTGTTGCTTCGGTTCACCGTGCCCGCGCGCCGTCCGGCGTTTATGGGTGGGTGGTCCGGTCACTACGTGCCGGTCTTGTCGGCAGACCTCGGAACCAAAGGCAAGTCCGGTTGCTCCCGATCGCTTCGCTCATTCCCCTTCGGCGGGACTTGAAGCATCAGCTCGTCGGTTTGATCCACACTGCTTCCGAACGTGGGTGTGATTAAAAGTGCGGTGAGCTAATTCCAGAACCCCGTCCAACTGCCACTGGCTCTCCTGGCTCTAGTTTGTATAAGTGCATCTGCGTTC
>NZ_JARXHW010000254.1:0-412 GCF_031127805.1 Thalassobacterium maritimum
CATTCGATGTTCGACGTTGGGCGTTGGATGTTCGACGTTCCCTCCCTTTTGCCTCGGTTCTCAGAACCGGGGAGCGTCGTTTCGGCCTCGGCTACCGCAGCCCATGCACCGCAGCCAATGCGGAGATTGGCGATCCCGGGGAAGCCGTGCAGTCAGTATTCCGTGGCCCTACATTCGATGTTCGACGTTGGGCGTTGGATGTTCGATGTTCCCAATTCCGTAGCCTCGATCCTTCGGATCGGGGAGCGTCGTTTCGGCCTCGGTTACCGCAGCCAGTGCCACCGCAGCCAATGCGGAGATTGGCGATCCCGGGGGGCAGCCGTGCAGTCAGTATTCCGTGGTCCTACATTCGATGTTCGACGTTGGGCGTTGGATGTTCGACGTTCCCTCCCTTTTGCCTCGGTTCTCAGAA
>NZ_JARXHW010000255.1:0-410 GCF_031127805.1 Thalassobacterium maritimum
GGAGGCTAGGTGTGGCGATGCCGCCAAAGAAGCGCAGATGCAGCAACGCGAAAAAAAACTTTAAAATTTTACACGCTTTACGGAGTCGTCGAACTCAAGGAGCGTATCTGGCGCAGTGGAGAGGTTAGCTACCACCGGCCATTGACCGAGCGACTGGCTATCTCAGCTCGGGGATATACTCGCGAACTGCAGCGTGCCGTAACTGATTTTGGTTTGGATCATTCCTTTGCCACAGCTGCGGGAAAGCTTTTAGAGCACTACGGCATTGAGCTGCCCGTATCTTCAATCCGCAAATACGTCGAAACGAACGCCCGTCGCATCGCCGATGAATCCTCGAAGCTGGAGGACTCACCGAACTGCCTATCACCTAGTGGTGTTGATCAGATCGTGACAGAGACCGACGGGAGCAT
>NZ_JARXHW010000256.1:0-408 GCF_031127805.1 Thalassobacterium maritimum
GTAAAATCAGCTAAGCTCACGCCATCCACTCCGGCGGCACCATCATTGGCTTTGACACGGCGATACGCCGCTTCGAGGTTCGTGCTACTGAAGATGGCCTCCAGTAGCTCGGGCTGCAACCGTCTGTATTGCCCTGGCTCCCCTTGCCCGCGCGCCGGTCGGCGTTTATGGGTGGGTGGTCCGGTTCGCTGCGCGCCCGGTCTTGTCGGCAGACCTCGGAACCAGAGGCAAGTCCGGCTGCTCCCGATCGCTTCGCTCATTCCCCTTCGGCGAGACTTAAAGCATCAGCTCGTTGGTTGGATCCACACTGCTTCCGAACGTAACCTCGCGATTACGCACTTGTGCTTCTCTAGTGATTGATTTGTTATTCAGGTCTTTCACAATGGACTTTAACCATATTAGTTTATC
>NZ_JARXHW010000257.1:0-405 GCF_031127805.1 Thalassobacterium maritimum
GGGAAGAAGGCGAAGGTGAGGATGAAGGCCAGGTAGCCGAGCTTGATCGTTTCACCGATTTTGTTCTGAGTTTGTGGAGTCATTGCGGGGGAATCAGTTAAGAGCTTACTTTTCGACCTTCACGTATTTTTGGTAAACGATGGTCAGCAGCAGGATGATGACGAAGAGCACCATGCCCAGCGCGCAGGCGTAGCCGAAGCGACCTTCGGTGAAGGCGGCGCTAAACATATAGAGTCCCGGCACCATGCCCTTGCCGCCGGGCCCACCGTCGGGGCCGAGCAGGATGAGGAAGATCTCGTAAGTGGTCAGTGTGCCGATGGTCATGAAGATCAGATTAATCCGCACCTGTGTCATGATCAGTGGCAGCTCGATCTTAAAGATCATGCCCAGCGGGCTGACGCCGTC
>NZ_JARXHW010000258.1:0-404 GCF_031127805.1 Thalassobacterium maritimum
TAGGTGTGGCGATGCCGCCAAAGAAGCGCAGATGCAGCAACGCGAAAAAAAACTTTAAAATTTTACACGCTTTACGGAGTCGTCGAACTGAAAGAGCGTATCTGGCGCAGTGGAGAGGTTAACTACCACCGGCCATTGACCGAGCGACTGGGTATCTCAGCTCGGGGATATACTCGCGAACTGCAGCGTGCCGTAACTGATTTTGGTTTGGATCATTCCTTTGCCACAGCTGCGGGAAAACTTTTAGAGCACTACGGCATTGAGCTGCCCGTATCTTCAATCCGCAAATACGTCGAAACGAACGCCCGCCGCATCGCCGATGAATCCTCGAAGCTGGAGGACTCACCGAACTGCCTATCACCT
Organism: Thalassobacterium maritimum; assembly: GCF_031127805.1. NCBI lineage: Bacteria > Pseudomonadati > Verrucomicrobiota > Opitutia > Puniceicoccales > Coraliomargaritaceae > Thalassobacterium > Thalassobacterium maritimum. The sequence continues at coordinate 364 of NZ_JARXHW010000258.1, forward strand.
AGTGGTGTTGATCAGATCGTGACAGAGACCGACGGGAGCAT
>NZ_JARXHW010000259.1:0-404 GCF_031127805.1 Thalassobacterium maritimum
GTGTTGAGTTTTGATGGTGGCAGTTCAAGTGTGACTGATCTGCAGCCACAGCGCTGGCATTATTACCGCATAGAAGTTCCTGAAACGGTAGGCGGTAAGCCAGTCTTGGGCTGGGAGTTGCGTTTAAAGGACTGGGTCGGTGGGAATCCTTCTTTGGTCGTGCGACGTGCGCAAGTGCCGGATAGCGTCAATACCTCTCCCAATAGTGCTTGGCCCTATACTTCGAACACTTGGAATGCTGGCTACCAGATGGGGATTAGTGGTGACGGCTGGACGGGTGACGGTAATACCAGTCAATATGCACTCGACACGGTAGACCGTGTTTTGAGTATGTCAATGGGCAGCCCTTTGGAGCCTGGGACGTATTATGTCGGCATTTATAATCAGAGTTCTAGTGAAGCTTG